>CAMPHB010000001.1 GCA_946885755.1 uncultured Methylophaga sp.
GGTTTCGTCATTGACACTTAATACCAGCGATGCCCTGAGCGGTCCGACTGACTGAAACGTATCAAGCAGTTGCTCGGCTTTTTCGGCATCCGGGATACTGGCAAATTCAATGGTATCGACAGCGCCCCGATAACCATGCCGGCGATCATAGGCCAGCAGTGCATCTTGCAAGGCTTTAGTCGCCGCGCGCTGATGCACGGAATTAATGGTGGTATAAACTTTTATACCATCGGTATAGAGAGCATCACCGTATTCGTCGATTAGATCAGTGCGCACCATTTCAGCAATATAGGGCGCATACACTTCAATATCGCGACTGTGATAACGCGCCGTCACCGGTTCAGCAACAGCCAGCTGATATTCCTGCTTATCAATAAAGCCAACCTCGAGCATCCGGCTCAATACATAATTGCGGCGTTGCAGCGCCCGCTCAGGATTGGCAATCGGGTTAGACGCTGATGGCGCTTTCGGCAGGCCGGCTATCATCGCCATTTCTGCCAGCGTCATTTGATCCAGTGTTTTGCCGTAATACACCTCAGCAGCGGCACCGACACCGTAAGCGCGGCTGCCCAGATAAATTTTGTTTAAATAAAGCGCCAGAATTTCTTCTTTAGACAAGGTTTGTTCGATTTCCAGCGCCAGAATGATTTCGTTGAGTTTGCGCAAATAGGTTTTTTCGCGGCTCAGAAAGAAATTTCGCGCCACCTGCATAGTGATGGTACTGCCGCCCTGGGTTTTTTCGCCGGTGACCGCCAGAGAATAAGCGGCGCGGATAATGCCCTGATAGTCAACGCCCGGGTGTTCAAAAAAGCGGTCATCTTCGGCCGCAAGAAACGCGTCGATAAGTTGTGGTGGAATCGACTCATACTCCACCGGTATTCGCCGCTTTTCACCAAACTCAGCCATTAGCAAGCCTTCGTCGCTGTAGACTCGCATAGGAATTTGCAGTTTTACTTTTCTAAGTTCCTCGGCATCCGGTAAGTTTGGTGCCAGCATAAAATAAACAGCAGCGACACTGAGCACGCCAATAAAAAACAAAGTAAACAGCAAACTCAGCAAACGGAAAAAAAATTTCGGCATAAGGGGTATTTCAGGATCGCAAAAAAAGTGTTACTAGAGTATATATAAAGCTAGGGATAAAACCAGTGTGGGGTTCAGATGCCGGTAAAAGAATATTTTTTATTGACATCTTACCAATAGTTAATAAACTACTTTAACTAACACGGGTAAGTGCTGCTTTTGAATCGGTTCGACCGGAATTGAGGCGAGTCATGTTTGGACGGAAAACAAATCCACTGCTAGGGATAGATATTAGCTCATCAGTGGTGAAAGTACTGGAGCTGCACAAAAAAGGCGACCGCTTTCTGGTGGAGTCTTATGCGGTTGAACCTTTGCCGGTTAATGCGGTGGTTGAAGGCCGAATCGAAAACAGCGATGAAGTGGCCGGCGCTATCAAACGTGCGGTGAAACGCGCGGGCTCTAAAGCTAAAGAAGCCGCCGTTGCGGTGTCTGCCAATGCTGCTATTACCAAAACGGTGTCGTTTCCGGCCTCGTTGTCAGAGCGCGAGCTTGAAGAAAATGTCATGCTCGAAGCCGAAAATTATATTCCTTATCCGCTTGAAGAGGTCCGGCTCGATTTTGAGGTGCTTGGCACGTCAGCGATAGATGCAGAAGCGGTTGATGTACTCCTGGCCGCCTCGCGCCGCGAAAATGTCGACGCCCGCACCGATGTCATCGAAAAAGCCGGATTAAAACCCAAATTGGTTGACGTTGAAGCGTACACCATGGAAAACGCTTTTTCACTCATTGCCGAACAATTACCCCACCACGGACAAGGCCTGACCGTTGCCGTCGCTGATGTCGGCGCCACCGTCACAACCTTGCATGTGCTGGTGGATGGCAAAATTGTCTTTACCCGCGAGCAGACTTTTGGTGGCCGCATGCTCACCGAAGATATCGAGCGGCACTACGGCATGTCTTATCAGGAAGCTGGCCGCGCCAAAAAAGATCCATCCAGTTTGCCGGATGACTATTTGCCGAAAGTGCTTGAGCCTTTCAAGCGGTCGATGACCATGACCGTGACCCGCGCACTGCAGTTTTTCTTTTCGGCATCCAGCCAGTATCAGTCCATCGACCACATTATTCTTGCCGGCGGCTGCGCTTCGATTAAAGGTGTGGATGCAATGATTGAGGCAGAAACCGGTACCTCAACATCGGTCGCCAATCCGTTTGCCGATATGGTGATCGCCCCCCGGCTCAAAGTGCAGGCGCTGAGTAACGATGCACCGTCAATGATGATTGCCTGCGGACTGGCCATGAGGAGTTTTGACTGATGGCACATATCAATCTACTGCCATGGCGTGAAGCACGCCGTCAGGAACGTCAGCAACAGTTTTACGTGGCACTGGTTGCCGGTTTCTTATTCGCGCTGGGTGTTTTGTATTTTGCCACCGCTTTCGCCAACAGCCTGATTGAAGAGCAAAACAGCCGTAATACCTTTTTACAGCAAGAAATTGCCAAGCTCGACAAAATCATTAAAGAAATTCAGGATCTGGAAAAAGCCCGCGAAAAACTGGTGGCGCGCATGCAGGTGATTCAGGAGTTACAGCGAAGCCGGCCAAAAGTCGTCAAGGTATTTGATTCCCTGGTTCGCACAGTGCCGGAAGGCATTCATCTGGAAACGGTTAACCGTCAGGGAGATGTATTGACCTTGCAGGGTGTCGCGCAAAGTAATGCGCGGGTGTCCGTGTTTATGAACCAGTTAGATAGCGATCAGGAATTTAATGAATCCAAATTGCGTGTCATCGAACGAACATCCACCCGCGATGATGCCATCCGTAAATTTACGCTGGATGTCGATGAGAGCAAGCCGGTCAAAGATGAGGAGGCAGAGTAATGGAATTATCCTCGTTATCGGATCTGGACTTTAATGAAAGCGGTGAATGGCCGCTTCCCATCAAAATCATTGCCATCATCTTGATTTGTCTGGTGGTGTGGGGGGCTGGCTACTATTTCATCATTAAAGATAAGCGCACTGAACTGGCGACGCTGGAGCAAAAAGAATTGGAATTGCGGCAGACATTTGAGACCAAACAAGCTAAAGCCGTCAATCTGGAAGCTTACAAAGTACAGTTAAAAGAAATGGAAGTGATGTTTTCGGGCATGTTGCAACAATTACCCCGTAAAAACGAAGTCGCGGATTTGCTGGTGGATATTTCCCGTACCGGCCTGATTAACGGCCTGGAGTTTGAGCTTTTCAAACCAGAGGGTGAGCGGCCTGTTGATTTTTATGCTGAACTGCCTATCACCATGCGTTTAACCGGTAAATATCACCAGTTCGGTGAGTTTGTCAGTGGGGTTGCCGCACTGCCCCGTATTGTCACGCTGCATAACCTCAAAATGGGGCCGTTAAATAAAGACAATGGCATGATGACCATGGATGTGACGGCGAAAACCTATCGTTATTTTGATGAGCAAGATCAATGACGGGGCCTGTTATGAATCATAATATTTTCCGGTCATTGACTGCGGTGATACTGGGGCTCTGTGTCGTATTAATCACTGGCTGTCAGCCTGAAAAAGAAGATCTGAATGCCTATGTGGCAAAGGTTAAAGCACAAGCCCAGCCGGATATTCCTCCTATCCCGGTGATGAAACCCTACGAAAAATTTGAGTACGCAGCATCTGAACTGCGTGATCCTTTTGTGCCGACAGTGATTGACGTGCCTGAAGAAGCGCCGGATATGACTGCAGAAAACGGTGTTCAACCGGATACCAACCGCCGCAAAGAAGCGCTGGAGTTTTTTGAGTTATCAGACTTGCAATTTGTCGGCACACTGGAACAGGACACCATCTGGGCACTGATTCGTGCACCTGACAGTGTGATTCACAAAGTCCGTATTGGTAATCATATGGGCAGTAATTATGGTGAAATCCAGTCGATAAGTGACAGTGAATTAAAATTGAAAGAGATCGTGCCGGAGGGCAACGGTTATGTTGAACGTGAAACATCTCTTTCTGTGGTAGAGATCAACTAAAGGCCATTTCGACATGACTAGCAGAGACGTAATGACAATGGACAGACAGCAGCTCATGGCTCACCGGCTTTTCCGGGACAGTGATAAACGTCTCCGCTTTGGCGGTGTCGGTTTATTGCTGACGATGTGGCTCAGTGCAACAACGGTGCAGGCGGCCGATTTACAGGATCTTGATTTTACAACGATGCCCGGCGACAAAGCCCAGGTGACGCTGACTTTTTCTGAACCGGTGGCGGCGCCGGAAAACTTTGCCACCGATGAACCGGCGCGGATCGTTCTAGATTTTAACGGTGTCAAAAATAAACTCAGTGAACGTACCCAGCAAATTAACAGTGGTGAAACCCGCAGTATTGCCACCGTCGAAGCCGGCGATCGGACGCGCATGGTTATCAATTTGCTGCGGAAAATCCCTTATGACATTCAAACGGCCGGTAATACGGTAAAAATCACCCTCAATGGCAATGCGCCGCAAATGTCGACTAGCCAGGCGCGGGGCAGTGCCGTGGCGATGACCGGCAATCAGGTGACGGGTGTTGACTTCCGTCGTGGTGAAGAAGGTGAAGCGCGGCTTATCGTTGACATGTCAACCGCGGGTGCCACGGTGGATGTGCGTCAGGAGCGCGACACTGTAGTGGTGGAAATTCCCGGTGTCAGCCTGCCTGATAAACTGCACCGGCGGCTGGATGTTGTTGATTTCGCCACGCCAGTTTCAATGATTGATGCAGAACAGGGCCGCGACGGCACGACACTGACATTGACTACCAACCGTGACTTTGAACATCTGGCCTATCAGTCCGACAACCAGTTGGTTGTTGAAGTCAAAGACCGGGACAGTCGTACAGAAGCTGAGCGTGAAAGTGAAGAAGGTGGTTATTCCGGCGAAAAATTATCGCTGAATTTCCAGAATATCGAAGTCAGGGCGGTACTGCAGCTGCTGGCCGATTTTAATGGTATGAACCTGGTCACCAGTGACACAGTCACCGGCAATCTGACCCTGCGCTTGAAAAATGTCCCCTGGGATCAGGCGCTGGATATTATTCTGAAAACCAAAGGGCTGGCGATGCGCCAAAATGGCAACGTCATGCTGATTGCACCTGCGGCTGAAATCGCCGCACGGGAAAAACAAGAACTGGAAGCCAAAAAACAACTGGTTGAATTACAACCACTGTATTCTGAAATTATCGAAATAAACTTTGCCAAAGCCGATGAATTAGCTGCCATATTAACCAGTACACAGGGTGATTCTGTTGATGGCAAAGGCGGCTTTTTATCTGAGCGGGGCAGTGTTGTGGTGGATGCCCGAACCAACTCGTTATTACTCCGGGATACCGCTGATCAATTAGTGGCCATTCAAAAGTTGATTGAACAACTGGATATTCCAGTACGTCAGGTGTTGATCGAATCACGCATTGTTATTGCCAATAATGATTTCAGTAAAGAGTTGGGGGTACGATTCGGTGCCTCTGCCCGTAGCCGGACATTGGGGGCGGGTACATCTGGGAATTTGGAAGATCTGAATGTTGATCCGAATAATTCGAACCTGATTGAACCTACCCGGGATGGCACACTTGGCGGGGATGGATTGAATGTCAATTTGCCCGTTACCAATCCCGCGGGCAGTATCGCACTGGCATTGGCTAAGTTACCGATGGGGATGATTCTGGAGCTGGAGCTTTCTGCGATGCAGGAAGAAGGCCGCGGTGAGGTCATCTCCAGCCCGCGGGTCATTACCTCAAACCAGAAACAGGCAACCATCGAACAAGGTACCGAAATCCCTTATCAGGAAGCATCATCCAGCGGTGCTACCTCGGTTTCATTTAAAGAAGCCGTGCTGAAACTGGATGTCACGCCGCAAATCACCCCGGATGATCGGATCGTTATGGATCTGGAAGTCAACAAAGACGAGGTCGGTGAAATCTTCTTAGGGGTTCCCAGTATCGATACCCGTAGTGTGAAAACCCAGGTGCTGGTTGATAATGGCGAAACAGTGGTGCTGGGCGGTATCTACGAGCAAACTAAAAACCAGGGTGTGCAGCGGGTACCGTTTTTCGGCGACTTGCCTTATGTCGGGGCTTTGTTCCGAAATACCTTTAACGAAGACCGGCAGCGTGAACTGCTGGTCTTTGTCACGCCAAAAATTGTCAAAGAAGGCATGCAGTATTAGTCCGGATAAGCCTAGGGCTGTTTAACTGCGTTAAAATATCGAGCCGGGCCTGTAAAGGTCCGGCTTTTTATCATTAAACGTCCGGGAAACTTAGCAATTGGTGATTTCAGGTAATATATTTCTGGTTGGCCCGATGGGCGCCGGCAAATCGACCATTGGCCGGCAATTGGCGAAAAGACTGCGTCGCCGGTTCTGGGACAGCGATCGTGAAATCGAGCAGCGTACCGGTGTGTCGATATCCTGGATCTTTGAACGGGAAGGCGAGGCTGGTTTTCGCGATCGTGAACAAAAAATGATCGATGAATTATCGTCACTTGATAATGTTGTGGTCGCAACCGGCGGTGGGGCCGTACTCGCCGATAGTAACCGCCAGCACCTCGCCGATCGGGGCATCGTGGTTTATCTTGCCGCCAATGCTGAACAGCTTTATCGGCGTATGGCTCGTGATAAAAGCCGGCCTTTATTGCAGACGGGCGATAAACGTCAGCAAATCAAACAACTGCTGGCGCAGCGGGACCCGCTGTACCGGGAAATTGCCGATATTGTCATCGCGACTGGTGAACAGTCGGTACAGCGCACGGTCAGTGATGTGGTCCGGCAACTGGAACAAATGGAAAAAGATAAATTAACATGATGAAAACGCTACAAGTCGCGCTCGGCGAACGCAGTTACCCGATTTATATCGGCGAGCAATTGCTGTCTGAAACCGCACTATTTGCCGCGCATATCAAAGGCAAAGAAGTACTGATTGTCACTAATGAGACGGTGGCGCCGTTGTATCTCGACACCGTGCAAGCTGCATTATCAGCTTACCGAGTGGCAACCGTTATTCTGCCTGACGGCGAGCAATACAAAACGCTGGACATTATGCAGCGTATTTTTGACGGTTTGTTACAGGCCAGAATGTCGCGCCAGGCAACGGTTATCGCGCTGGGCGGCGGCGTGATTGGTGATATGGCCGGCTTTGCTGCAGCCTGTTATCAACGGGGGGTGCCGTTTATTCAGGTACCGACGACTTTATTATCACAGGTTGATTCATCGGTGGGCGGCAAAACGGCGGTGAATCATCCGCTTGGCAAAAACATGATTGGTGCTTTTTATCAGCCACAATGTGTCTTTGCTGATACCAGCACACTGAATACGCTTGATGATCGGCAGTTCGCCGCCGGCCTCGCCGAGGTCATTAAATACGGTCTTATTAATGATGCTGAGTTTTTTGACTGGCTGGAAGCCAATATGGCGGACCTTAATGGCCGATCACCAGAATTGCTGGCGCAGGCGATTTCCCGCTCTTGTCAGGATAAAGCGGATATTGTGGCGGCCGACGAACGTGAGCAGGGTGTCCGCGCCTTGTTAAATCTCGGTCATACATTCGGTCATGCAATCGAAACCGGCTGTGGTTATGGCGTGGTATTGCATGGTGAAGCGATCGCTATCGGTATGCTGATGGCCGCAGATTTATCACAGCGTCTGGGCTGGCTGGACAGCGCAACAGTAGCGCGTATCAAAGCTATTTTGCAGGCAGCTAACCTGCCGGTAACCGTGCCAGCAGGCATGACGCCGGAAAATTTCATGGATTTAATGGCTGTTGATAAAAAAGTACAGGATGGTGCGATCCGGCTGATTTTGCTGAAAGCGATCGGTCAGGCCGTTATCAGCGATGATTATCCACCGGCACAATTGGCTGCCACACTGGCAGACTTTTGCTAAGGCAAATCCCATGACGGAAATGCATGCCACTGCTGAACCTGCTTATTTAGACCGGCTCGCGCTGCACAGCAATCCGTTTAGCCGGCAGAATTTACCCGGTGCCTTTTTTGCAGGGCGGCAGACCAGTCAGCGGCTTAATTTGATTTTGCATTTGCTGCGCAGCAGCAGTCAGATCTGTTTGCTGACAGCAGCGGATGGTTATGGCAAATCGATGTTATTAACGGCTTTGCAACAACGGGGCGGTGAAGATTTACGATTTTGCCTGCTACATGCCAGTAACAGCACTAGTCTCACGCAGATCACCCAGCAGTGTTTACAGGCATTTGGTGCTACCGGCGACAGTCAGGCCAGTGGCGATCAGCAACAACTATTGCGGCAGCGGCTGCAGCAATTACAGCAAATTCAGGTGACACCGGTATTGCTGATTGATGATGCCGAACAGCTGGATCACAGTGTACAGCAGCAGTTGGCAGCCTGGCTGCACTGGCAACATGACGGGCAGTATTTACTGCGTGCCGTGATAAGCAGCCGCAAGCCTTCGGCCACTGAAAATCTGCGTAATGAACGTTTTCAGAATCTGGATTTGCTGCCTCTGGCCGATGATGAAATTGATGGTTATTTACAGCAGCGTTTGCAAGCAGCCGGCTGGCAGGACGATTTGCCTTTTACCGAAAAACAATTACTACGCATTAAACGACGCAGCAAAGGGATCCCTGCAGAAATCAATCATCAGGCGCATCAGACATTACTAGGTGTCAATAAAAGTTGGCAATTGCCGGCGTTGCCCTGGTGGCCGATGCCACGCTGGATTCGCTGGCTGCCGTTATTGCCAGTATTGGTTGGGCTGTCACTGATATTAATTTTTCAGCAGAATATCAACGACTGGCTGACCCAAAACCGGACATCTGAACTAGAAACGGTAACGGAAGTACCGGCAGAACCTGAACTGCCGCTGGTTGTTGTTGAAGAGGACAATGTGACCAGTAGTGCGGAAGCTGAAAAAGCAAATCTGATTGAACTGTTGGAAGAACTGGAAACGGAGCAATCACAGCAGCGCCAAGAAGCACAAAGCGATTCAGCGGAAACCATGACGCAACAGGTAACCGACGCTACAGAACCAGCAGCGGAAAATTCTGAACCTGAAACCGTGATCCCGCCATTTACCCCAGTGGCTGAAATGCCAACGGCCGATCAACAAACTGCCGAAATGGAAGTGGCAGCTAATGAAACGGTTGAGGAAACCAGCACGGCCACCGAAGCAAATCGCACTGCCAGCGAAAATCCGGAAAACAGTGCCAGCGAAGTGCGCGGTGCTGATTGGATCATGCTACAGAACAAATCGGCTTACACTTTTCAGCTGATGGGCACCTGGGAGCGGTCAGAAGTCGATGACTTTATCGAAAAATATGCCCTGACTGGTGATGTCGCTGTGTTTGCCAGTATGCGGGAAAACAAAGTCTGGTATGCCCTGCTTTACGGTGTTTATGACAGCAAATCTGCGGCAGTCACTGCCAGCGAAAAGTGGCCGGCGCCTCTCAACGGGGTATCAACCTGGCTGCGCCGTTTTGAGGGTGTGCAAACGCAGATCAGAGAAAAGGCGCCAGACGCTTAAACACTGCCGCTGCCCGGCAGGCTTTGTCTGCAAACACCAGCCGGTAATAAGCCTCGCCATGCAGACGGGTCTGGGACAATACCCCGTCGCGCTGCAAAGCGCTTAAGTCGGCATCATGCTGAAAACAGACAATGCCGGTTTCTGAGAGCTGCAATTTACTGACGTTATCTTTGAGCAAGTCAGCCATTGTCTGCGCTTCAGCCAGTTTGGCGGTTAAATCTGCCTGCAATCCCGTAAGACCAAGCTGCTGCCAGGTCAGCCATAACGGTAAAAAATTTTCGCCGCCCCGCGAGCCGCTTACCCGGCTGTCCGGTGGCTGCGCTAAATACGCTGCACTGCCGGTTATTTTGGGGAACGGCTGACGATAAAACAGTAAACCACAAGGTCTTGGCTGACCCAGCGATTTATGCGGATCAAAACACAGTGAATCGGCATGTTCAGTGGCATCACATAAATGTGGATCATTGAGCAAAGCCAGAAAACCGCCCCAGGCGGCATCAATATGCAGCCAGCTGTCATATTGCTCAGCCAACGCTGCTATCGCTGATAACGGATCAATATGGCCGCTGCCAGTGGTACCGGCAGTGCCAATAATCGTCAGTGGTGGCTGTTTTTGACAGGCGTTTTGTAAGGCCGTGATATCAAGCCGGTGCTGTAGATCGGTCTGTATCAGCTGTAAATCCAACGCCAAAAAGTCACAGGCTTTTTTAACAGAAAAATGGCAGTTTTCACTGGCATAAACAGTGGTGCGCGCCGGCTGTGACTGTTTGGCCAGCCATAATGCTTCCAGATTGCTGACGCTGCCACCGGGGGTGAAGTGCGCCAGCGGCAGCTGAAACAAAGTGGTCATTTCAGCCAATATAGCGGCTTCGGCCTGCTGTAATTGCGGTGATAATTCGGCTGATAATAAATTGCCCTGATGCAGCGTTGCCAAGAGTTGGCCGGCCATTGCTGCCGGATATAACTGGCCACGCATATGCGCAGCCTGATCGTTTTGTTGTTGCTGGCTGGCTTCATGCAGTAACGGCTGGCAAAGTCTGTGGCTGGTGGCATTTAGTCGCAGATCCAGCGCTGTCAGTATTTGTTCAAAACGTTTTTGTAATTCGCTCATTGCAGGTCAATTTGACTGCTAAAACCGGCAGTCACATTGGCTTGTTCAACAATGCTGCAGGGTAATGGCCGTTGTTGGTATTGCTTGTGAAAGTGCTGATCCAACACACCGCTGGCGGTCAGCGCGCTGATTTTATCGTCGCTGATGGTGCTGCTTTTAAGCAAAATCAACTGCTGTGCATCAAGCTGTTGTGCCAGCCATAAGGCCAGACTGTCAGAGGTAACCTGCCAGCTTTGCGGTAAATCGGCAGACAGCATGGCGGTGTCATCGGGCAGCCAGATAAGCAGGCCGGTTAACGGCAGTGGTTGTTGCAGATCGCTTAGCAACTGTGCCGACGGACAAAAATCATTTAGCAATAAAGCGAACTGACGCATAGCATTGATGGCCATCTGATGCGCGGTTTTATCGCTAAAACCATGATCTTGCTGGGCTTTACGCACGGTATCTGCAAATGGTCCGCCACCGGGCACAATCAGCAATAGCTGTGTGGCTGACAGGCCGGTAAGCTGTTCTAACCAGTCCGGCAACAGTGCACTGTGGTAGAGGCTGCCACCCAGTTTGACTACCGTTAACATCAGCGCAGCCGTTCAATTAACGCCAGCATGGCAGCGGCTTTATCCAGCACTTCCTGATGTTCTGCAGCGCAATCGGAATCGGCAACAATACCGCCGCCGGCCCAGAAGCGTAGCCGGTTTTGATTAAATACCAGCGTGCGGATGGTGATATTGCTGTCCATGTTGCCGTCAAAACCAATATAGGCAATGCTGCCGCAGTAAATGCCACGCCGGTGTGGCTCTAACTCTTCAATGATTTGCATCGCCCGCAGTTTGGGCGCACCGGTGATAGAGCCACCGGGGAAGCAGGCACGCAATAACGAAACGGCATGCTGATCAGCAGCCAGTCGCCCGGTAATGGTGCTGACCAAATGGTGCACGGTGGCAAACGATTCCAGCGCAAAAGCTTTCGGCACCCGAATGCTGCCCGGCACACAGACTTTACCGAGATCGTTACGCAGTAAATCAACGATCATCAGGTTCTCAGCGCGATCTTTAAGGCTGTTTTGTAAGTCGGTTGCGTAGCGGGCATCTTGTTCGGCATCATGTAAATCGCGCGGCCGGGTACCTTTAATCGGTTTGGTTTCAATATGGCCGGCGCGCACCGACAGCAAACGCTCTGGCGAAGAGCTGAGCACGCTGGCTTTAGGGGTGTCCATAAAGACTGAAAACGGTGCGGCATTGTGTTGACGCAATTGTCGGTAAGCTATCCAGGGATCGCCTTCAGCGCTGATTTCAAAGCGTTTGGCAAGGTTGACCTGATAACAGTCGCCTTCACGAATATAATGCTGAATACGCTGAAAAGCGCTGGCATAAGCCGCATCATCAAGATTGCATTGCAGCTTGCCCCGCACTTTAAAATCGGTCGTAAGCGGTTTTTGTTGCTGAAATCTTGCCAGCAGTTGCGGCCAGATTTGCCGGGTGTAGGGATCAAAATCATGACTGACCAGCTGACAGCGCCGCTGCTGATGATCAACAACCAGCGCCCAGTCATAAATGCCGACAGCCATTTCCGGTAACTGTTCGGCAGCCTCGGCCAAAGCCGGCAGGCTTTCAATACGCCGGCCCAAATCATAGGCAAAATAGCCAATCGCGCCGCCGGAAAAAGGCAGATCACAATGTGCGGTTTTATAGTTTGCCAACAGCTGTTGTAGCAATGAAAAGGGGTCAGCCGTACTGTTTTGTAGGGTATTATCGCGAAAACGGATTTGGGTTTGCTGGTTTTCAGTTTGCAGGCTGATAAACGGATCAGCGCTGATAATATCGAAGCGGCCGCCATGTTCGGTAATGCCGGCACTGTCGAGCATTACCGGCCATGGCAGATCGCGGATCTGCTCAAAATACACGGCACTGTCCGCGAGGTAGGGTAAATCGGTGCAGCGCAGCGTTGGCTCAGTCATCCGCTTATTTTACTTGAACTGTTGCCAGCCAAGAAGCGCCAGTGCGCTGGCTGGTGCTGTGATTGCCGCTTGGCCATTAGCCGTTAAATCCGCCAGATCCTGATACGGTCGCGCTAATTTTTCAGCTAGAATCGCTGCCAGGAACCGGCCTGCACCGGCACCGATAACCGGCGCATTAGCAGACAGTGTGTGGTTTTCAATGACTTGCCGGCAGCTGTCCAGCAGTTGCCGGATTTGTTGCTGAGCATACCAGTTCGCCAATTCTTGCCAGTCACTTTCAGGATAACGTTCCATATCAGTACCCGCCATTCGCGCCAGTCTTTGCCGGCAATGTGCAAGCTGCCAGCTTTGGCCGTCAGCGCTTTGATCGCTGATTTCTGAAGGCAATTGATTCAGTAATCGCCAGATATCGGCGGTGGTCGCAAAAACTTCATTAGCAACACGTTGTTGTTGTCCGGCAAACGGAATCGTCTGCGCCAGTGCCATCAGTGGTGTACGGATCACCCCGCTGTAAACCAGCTCGCCGCTTTGCAGCCGGCCGATATCATCAAACGCGTGCAGACGTGGCTGGCTATTCTGAATGACAATGATATCGCTGGTAGTACTGCCAATATCTATCAGCAATGCCTCGGATTGGGTTTTGGCCAGCCAACTGGCGGTGGCCAGCCAGTTCATTGAGGCGACCTGTTGCCAATGCTTCTGCGCTTCGGCCAGCGTTAGCCATTGTTGCGACTGGCTGAAGACATGGCAGTGTTCAATAACTAAAAACGCGCTGATCGTCGTCAGAATATCGGTGACACCCTGCTGGCGGTTGTTAAAACAATCCGCGGATTCACCGGTCAGGGTAATAAAATGCTGATCCTGCTGATTGCCGAGCAGGGCCAGTGCTTGTTGCAATGTTTGTCGTAACCCGGTCAGTCCCTGCCAAAGCGGGCAGACCAATTCCAGGCTGTTGATGATATTGCCATACTGATCGCAGCGGCATACCTTGAGATGCGCGCCACCGATATCCCAGCCGGAATAATAGCTTGTTGATTCAGCCATAAACGCTACCTGTAGCGGATTGAATAAGCGACTGGTAAAGCAGGCCGGCTGGTGACAGTCCCGATTGCGTCAGTTGATTAAATGAGGTGGTTAAGCGCGGGTTAATGTCGACAATCAAAGTTTTTTCATCACTGATGATGATATCAACACCGACAAAACCCGATAAACCGGGCAAAGCCAAAAGTAGATCATCGACCAGTAATTGCGCCTGAGCTTTACTAAACGTCGCAGGATAAGGGACGTCCACCACCGAGCCCTGATAATGAATTTGCTTATTGATAGTGATTGTTTGCTGATTTAATGACAAGATTTGCGCCTGCTTATCGATAAACAAAGACAAGCTCATTGCCTTACCCGTAATATACGGCTGGACGATTTGCTGCTGGCGTTGGCTGACTGGTAAATTCAGCAGATATCGGCGTGCACTATGACTTTCCTGAAAATAATAAGTGTCAACACAGCCCGCGCCATCATTGGGTTTACAAACCACCGCACCATCAAATGCAGGCTGATTGAGCCAGTCAGCCGCATGCTGGCTATGGATTGTTGGTAAATCATGCTGTTGTAAAAATTGACCGCAGCGCAGCTTATCACTGCATAGTGCAATCGCCGCAGGTGAACTGCCTAACAAGATTTTGCCGGCGGCCAGCACGGCTTCAGCCAGTTGCTGTAAAATCCCCCCCATTTCCGGCGCGATCAGCAAAAAATAATTTTCGTCAGCCAATAATTGCGGCCAGAGAGTCTGATATTGGTCGCTATTTTTGATTAAACGATTGTCGCAATCAGCCACCGGTGAAAGCCGGCTGTCGCGCAGGATCAGCGGCTGCAGAGGTGTATTTTGCAGCATATCAGCGACGATCGCCTGTAACATGGCATCACCTTCAGCGGCCAGTTCAGCAGGCAGATCATCGCCCTGCAAAGCGCCACTGGTAAAATGTTCGTAAACAACTATTTTCATGATTTTTAAAGGCCAGATTCAGGTGCAGATTATACCGGTGATTGATGTCAGACAGGGGCAGGTAGTGCTGGCACAGGGCGGGCCGCGCAATCAATATCCATTGTTAACATCTGTTTTGACCGCGGCGACCGAGCCGGCGGCGGTTATTCATGATCTGCTGACTTTTTACCCGTTTAAAACCATCTATATTGCCGATCTCGACAGCATTGGCGGCGCGGCTTTGGCGGTAGACTTTTACCGGACACTGGCCCAGCAGTTTCCTGATCTGCATATCTGGCTGGATGCCGGGATCCGTAAAGCCCGGCAATTGCAACAATCGCCGCCGTCAGCCAATATTCGCTGGGTGGCGGGCAGTGAGACCTTGCCTTGTGTTTATGCGGCAGCAGAGTTGGATAATTGGATTTTATCTCTGGATTTTCGCAGCGGCCGGTTGCTGGGCGATGAACGCTGGCTGGTTGATAGCGCAGTCTGGCCTGATCGTGTGATTGTGATGGATTTAGATACCGTAGGCCGTGATGGCGGCCCGGGTTTGCAGCGTTTAGCGGCATTAAAGCAGATGCATCCGATGCAGCAGTGGATTGCCTCTGGTGGTATTCGCGATCGCCAGGATTTGGCAGAACTGGCAACAATGGGAATTCAATCAGTTTTATTGGCCAGTGCTTTGCACAAAGGCAAAATCAGCCAGCAGGAGTTACAAGCGCTGGCGGAGCTTTAAAAAGAAACCGCCCTCATTCGAGGGCGGCATCTGTTTTAGCTTGAACCGAAACGGCTTATTTAGCGCCGAATGGATGTTCGCTTGATTTGTACTGAGCAACCACATCAGCCGCTTTTGGCTCACGGGCAACAGCACGTTTGATAGCTTCTTTAGTGGCGCGGTAGTTCCAATCCTGGATCTTCTGGTCACTGTCAGCCGTTGGCGAAATGAAAACACCAACGCAGATAAAGCAATCATCAGCTTCACTGGCCGGGATAGTACCGTCTTCAACACATTCGGCTACCGCCAATGAAACACCACGTTGTGCTGGGCCGAACATTTGTACGGCTTGTTTCATGTTTTTGATGGTGACTTTGTTAAACATGACGGTCGCAGGTTTGACCATCAGGTTTGGTGCAACTACCGCCAACAGACCGTTAACACCTTGTTTTTGGTCGGTCAGGGTGCGGCAGAAGGCATCTTCGGCAGCTGAGCCACGTGGGCCCATCAATAAGTCAATGTGTGAGACGTTGTCTAAGTCACCATCTTCGATGACCAGAGATTCACCTACGAGTACGCGATCGATAACTGGCATGTTATATCTTCCTGTTCCAAAAAAATTGTCAAAAAGGCTCATTTTTTCCGCTCTGTAACAAGCGGTTTATACGTAATAAAGGAACGTATCACCTGCTCAGCGCCGCCCGCTATGTGCATTGAGCTACTGAAATTCGGTTGGCGTCAGCCTGTGACAGAGCATGCAGCAATAAAGCAGCTGCGCTGATGTCAGCGGTGGTACCCGGATTGATGGCTAGACGCTTTAATTGTTGGTCCCAGTCCCTGAGCTCGTGTTGCATAGAACGTAATGTGGTGGTGTTATTCATTTTTGCAATAAATAATTGGGCCTGTTCTGAAACTGCCTGAGCTTGTTGCCATGAAAATTTGCGGCTTATCAGTGTGTCTGGAACACGTGATAGGACATTAAGATACGCGAAAGCGGTAGCCCATTCAACCTTTTCCCCACAGTTCAGCGAATTTGTCAATTGCTTAAAGGCAATTTCCCATACTTCATTGTAATTATTGACATATTGCCGGGCGATGGTGTCACGGTTTTGCGCTAAAAACATCGCTTCACGGAGCGTCACGGTGGGTTTGCGGCGAATATCTTGTTCATCGCTTTCACCAAGGTTACCGGCTTCAGCCATTTGAATAGCCTGATAACAATCCTCGGCATCGGCAACGGTCAGATTGTTTAAGACGGTTGCCAGTGCTGCCGGCAATCCGGCAAAGTCCGGTGCTTTCCAGGTGGCCTGAATAATCGGTGCAAACAGTAAAATGATGCCGAGGTTGGTATTACAATCAACCACCCGCCGGGTGGCGATAACCCCTTGTAAAATCCGCTGGCCGACCGTTAAATCGGGCTTTGCCATCACCGGTGCAATCGCTGCCGCACTGCGCAAAAAGTCATCGACCTGCATTTGATGGCCATCACTGTAGGCATTGACGTTGCCGGGTTTGGGGGCCATGACTTCTTGTTCACAGGCCCATTGGATGCAGTTGCTTAGCTGTTGTTCAGACAGCATGTTCGGGGAGCGGCCGGGCGTTTTCTGATTTGATACGTCGCGCGACCATTTGGGCGATCGGACCGGCAATATCGGCGCCAGTTGCTTGAAACAAGCCTTTCCAGGCCGGCACGCTGTTGACTTCCAATACACTGAACTGACCATTGTGATCGATAATTAAATCGACGCCGGCATAAGGGGCTTCGACGGCGCGGCTGGCGGCCAGAGCCAAATCACGCATTTCATCGGTTACGGTAGCGGCAAAACATTGCGCGCCCTGCGCAAAATTGGTGATCCAGTGCCCGGAGCGGCGTGACATTGCCGCCACCAGTTGATTATCAACCACCATCAGCCGCCAGTCCTGCCAGGCACCTTGTTCGGCAGGCAACACATACCGCTGCAAATAAAAGGCCTCACCAACCGGGGCGATTAAATCCAGCTGATCCAGTTCGTCAATACGGATAATGCCTTTGCCCTGGCAGCCAAATAACGGTTTCATCACCACTGAATAACCGGCGGTCAGTTCACGACGAATGATGTCAACGGCTTGCCGGCGATCTTCACAGGCCCATGTGGGTGGAGTATTGATGCCGGCCAGTGCCAGACGCAGTGAGGTGCGGGCTTTATCTACTGTTAATTCAATGACATTCGCCGGATTTAATACAGGCACGCCCAACTCAGCCAGTGTATGCAATACATCCATGCGCAGGGTGATTTGTTCCAGACTGCCCGGTGCAATGCCGCGCACCAACACGGCATCGGGTAAGGTTTTATCAAACCCCGGGATCAGCAGCCGCTGCGGCTGACTCAGGTCGATCCGGCAAAACGCCAGATCGCTGTATACCGTCTCAATGCCCAGTGTTGCAAAGGCCGCGGTCAGCTGCTCACTGTGCCAGCCATGGGTGTCATTAAAAATCGCGACGCGGGGTTGAGACATAAACCTTTACAGACCGAAAGACTGGCTCAACAGCTTGGCATTGAGTTCACCGCTGCTGAAGCTGTTACCCGTCTGCGTATTGGTGATAATGACTTTGGCCGGGCTGAATAGCATCGGATCGATTTTGAAAAAGTCGTATTCGTAGGCTTTGAAAATTTCACCAAACGGCCGGCCATAATCGGATGAGGTATTGCTGGGCATTTTTTCAGCCAGCTCACGAGCTTCATCGTCACTGGCATCGACAAATAAATGTACGGTACCGCCATACAAAATGGCATCGTTGGTACGGCCCATGCCGGTCATAAAGTCACCACCGGGGGGCGCGACTGGTGTGCTGCCATAACCATCGACGATTTTTTCCAGCGGAAAATGCACCGTGTGGGCTTTATGCAGTGCCACTTCCAGCACCCGGATAGCGATTTGCATCACGCCGGCCAGACTGGTGGTCGGTGTCAGAATCAGTGTCAGGTTTTCCGGTTTGATGCCGCAGTTGTCTGCGATTTTATCGGCAATGGCCACAGGTGGCAGCTGGTCGACTTCCAAAACAATGACCGTGGAATCAGCTTTATCCTGATAAGCAAATTCCTTGAACAATTCTTCGCGAGCCGCCAAGGCCCGGCCGGGACCGGAGCCCAATGCAAAAAATTTCACATCATCGGCTTTGTGCGACAAGCTCCAGCCGGCATACTGGCTGCCGAGGCAGCTGAGTACTGGTGTTTTGGCATGTACATTGACTGACCACGGCCAGTTGGCAAAACCGCTCTGACTGCCCATGGTTACAGTACCGAGGCCGCCCATGCAGATTTCGCCGATCCGCCGGCCGGCTTCCAGACCGCCGCGGGCTTTGATGCCGGCATCAACAATCGTGGTGCCATTACTGAGGCTGCTGATTTCCAGTTGTAACGCCTGAGCATCTTGCAGCAAAGCCTCAACCAGAGGCTGGCAGGCGGCATTAACGCTGGTCCAGTTTGCAGAGAGCGTAGTCATTGACAAAAATCCTGTGATGAATTCAAAAGCGGCATTATACGTGAAGCGCTTTGGCTACGCAGTTCAGTTGCTTGGCCGATAGGCCTGTAAGGTGGTATCAATCGCCTGCAGCCGGGCTTTTTTCAGCGCATCAGCTATGGCCGGACCTTGCAGGCCGGCTTTAACGAATACATCGGTTTTAACCGCGGCTGCGGCATTAAAACAGGCTTGAAAAGCTGTTTTTGTCGGCATTTCCGCATCCTGATAACCGGGCCGGCCGCGAAAGTCAGCTTCACCGGCCAGCAGGAATTGGGTAAACCGTTGTGGCCGGCGAAAGCTGTCAAGTTTTTCAAAAACTTGCAGTACGTTTTCAGCCGGCAATTCAAATAAACGATGCACTTCGGTATGCAGTTCGGCCACCTTTACGGCCAGCGTTTGCAGTTCCCGCGGCACTTTCAGTCGCTGACACATTTGTTCAGTCAGTTGGATACTGCGCGCTTCATGGCCCTGATGACCGGGCAAAATATCAGCCGGGGTTTCGCCTTTGCCCAGATCGTGGCACAGCGCCGCAAAGCGGACTGTCAAATCGTCACTGAGTTTGGCCGCTTCATCCAGCACTAGCATGACATGCACGCCGGTATCGACTTCAGGATGCCATTTAGGATGCTGCGGCACACCAAACAGGCGGTCGATTTCCGGAAACAGAATTGGCAGTGCGCCGACTTGCCGCAGTGTATAAAAAAATCGTGACGGGGTTTCTTCAGCCAAGGCTTTGGCAGTTTCCTGCCAGACCCGCTCGGCAACCAGATGGTCCAGTTCGCCGGCAGCAATCATTTGCGTAATCAGTTGCTTGGTATCATCGGCGACCTGAAAATCAAAACGGGCGGCGAATCGTGCCAGCCGCAGAACCCGCACCGGATCTTCAGCAAAAGCCGGCGATACATGTCGTAATATGCCGGCCTGTAAATCCTGCTGACCGCCAAAGGGATCGATGATTTCACCATTTTCTGCTTGCGCCATGGCGTTAATGGTCAGATCCCGGCGTTGTAAATCGTCTTCAAGGCTGACATCGGGGGCGGCATAAAATGCAAAACCATGATAACCGGGCGCAGTTTTGCGCTCAGTACGGGCCAGTGCATATTCTTCGTGGGTTTGCGGATGCAGGAATACCGGAAAATCTTTGCCGACCGGCCGAAACCCCTGCGCCAGCATTGTCCTGGCATCGGCGCCAACCACGACCCAGTCATGGTCGTTGACCGGCAGGCCAAGCAGCCTGTCACGAACGCAGCCACCGACTTGATAAATTTCCATGACAGTAGTTTACGGTTTTTGTGGCCGTACCGCAGGCATACGCTCGCTAAGCGGAATAATCGGTCGTTTTAGCTGATAATCAAAAGTGGCCTTATAGCTCATCACGGCGCGAATATAACGGCGGGTTTCATTAAACGGGATATTTTCTGCCCAAATATCTGCTGGTAAAGGAGTGTTTTCCGGTAACCAGTTTCTAACCCGGTGCGGGCCAGCATTATAGGCGGCCGTCGCCAGTACCGGGTTTTGCTGCAAATCATCATAAACTTTACGCAGGTAACGGCTGCCGATCTCAATATTGCGTGATGGCTGATACAACTCATTGACCGACTTCAGTTGCTGGTTAAGCAATTTGGCGGTGGCCCGACCGGTTGCCGGCATCACCTGCATCAGCCCCATGGCGCCGGCATGAGAACGGGCGGTTGGATTAAAAGCACTTTCCTGACGGGCGATGGCCAACAACCAGGCAACGTCCAGTTTTTGGCTTTTGGCAGCGCGTTGCATATCGTCGGCAAACAGCACCGGAAACCGCTGATCCAGTGCATCCCAGTATTGGGCGCGGCCCAGCAGGGCGATGGTCTGGTTATGCCAGCCCCACTCATGGGTTTGCAGGGATAACAACTGCAGCTGCCGATCGTTGAGTGTGTTTTGCAGATAATAGGCTTCGCGGCGGGCTTCAAGATCTTCGCCGATATGATAAAACTCGTACAAACGCTTGTAAGCGGGCATGGCTTTTAATGCATTCAGTTCTTCGGTTTCAGCAATAATCGGCCGTGGATTCATGCTGTAATCGGCACCCAGCCGGTCAGCTGCCAGAAATGCATAATAATCGCGCTCGGTAATCAGGGTTCGCCAGATTGCTTCGGCTGCTTGTTTATCGCCGGTTTTATCAAGGCTGCGCGCCAGCCAGTATTGCCACCTATTTTCCTGACGGGTGTTTTCGTCGAGACTGGCAATGGCAGCTTTGACGGCAGGCCAGTCTTGTTGCCAAAGTGCGGCCCGAACTCGCCAGGGTTCATTTTGGGTTTCACCAAAATAGCGTAAGGCTTCATCCTGACGATTTAACGCTGCCCACAGGCCGATTTCACGTGATACCGACTGCTGTTGTTCATCACTGAACTGATAGGCGGATTTCAGCCGTTGCCAGTGATAATAAGCTTTATCTGTATCCTGACGGGCCAGGCGCGCAAGACCATGAACAATAATTTCCCGCGATAACGGCACATCATTGGCCAGACTGACCCGGTTGTGATCAACGTTGGCCGGTAGTTGTGACAACAGACTGACAGGGTTGCTGTGAATTTGTTGCCAGCGTTCGGTCCAAGCCAATGCAGTTGCCGGGGCATCAACGGTTTTTGCCAGATATGTAGCCAGCGAAAATTGCTGAGCACGCAGACTCTGCATTAAACGATCCCAGCGGCGTTCATCTGTCAGCAGCCCTTGTTTTTCGATCCAGCTGAATAGCGGGTCACAGGCTTTGTCCTGAGAGTAGGGCACCAGCCATAAATCCAGCGCCGCTTGTTGCGCGGCTTCGGTCTGGCCGGTATGAATTAGCGCCCGGGCCCGGTAACACTCGCGTTCAGGCGACTGTGGGGCACGGTAAAAATCCAGATAAGCTTGCCATTGTTGCGTTTTTGCCAGTTTGTCGAGTTTTGCAGCCCGCAAACGGTCGGCAAAAAAACTATCGTCATGTTTGGCTAAAAAAGCGGCGACGCTGTCATTACTGGTGGCATTAAGCCGGTGGCGCAGAAACAAGTAGTCGAGATAACTTTGTAACGGATAACCATCAAGCCGGTTACGCAGACCTTGAAACTGCGTCAGCTGATGGGTTTGCAGGGCTTTTTGCGCCTGCTGGTAAATTTTTCGCTGTTCGCTGAGCGGTAATTCAGCAGTGGCGACAGCTGGCAGAAATGTCACCAGCAACAGGATCGGGATAAACAGTTTGCGCAAAGTCATGGCGCCTATCATAAAGTAAATTTTGCCCCGATATCAGGGGGGTGACAGCTGATTTTGCAGTTGGCTTTCAATATTATCCAAATCAGGGATCAAGGCGGTTTTATTGCCGATTTTGATCTGGCAATGCAGACCATTTATAGGGTTATCGGTTGCGGTAATTTGTAATGCTGCAGCATTCAGCGTGATCAGTTGCGGCGCGCCACAGCAGGGCAGTGCGTAATGATCGATGTTGGCCGCATCGTTAATGCCATTGATAATACAAAGTTTATTGGCCGCCCGGCTATCGGCATCTGCCGGCTCACCAATCAGTGTTTCGAGATCTATTACCGGCAGAATTTCATCGCGCCAGTGACACTGATTAACGACGAATGATTGGGTGGCATCTTGATCTAGTTGGATCTGTCTTGGCAGCGGAATCACTTCAGCAATAGTGGTGTTGGGCAGCAATAAATAGTGCTGCCGCAGCGGGATCAACATGCAGTGAACATAATCATGCGTGGCAGTCATAGCAAATCCTGATTAATGGCGGCGGTGCGGGTAGACATTACCCAGCAGTTGTTTCATGGCTGCGACCAGTTCATTTTCCTGATAAGGCTTGCCGAGATAGTCATTAACGCCAATGC
>CAMPHB010000002.1 GCA_946885755.1 uncultured Methylophaga sp.
CACGCTGGGTGAACATTTAGCCAATTTTGTCCCCGGTCATCCGATTGCCGGTACTGAAAAAAGTGGCCCTTCAGCTGCGTTTGCGGAACTCTATGAAGCCCACCGGGTAGTGCTGACACCGACTATTGAGACGGCAGCTGAGGCGGTGCAAACCGTGCAACAAATGTGGCAGCAGGCCGGTGCTGAAGTGTTTGTGATGGATGTGTTGCAGCACGATATTGTGCTGGCAGCGACCAGTCATTTGCCGCATGTGCTGGCCTTTAACCTGGTCGGTATGCTGGCCGAGCGTGACGATTGCGAAGAAGTGCTACGTTATGCGGCAGGTGGTTTTCGGGATTTCTCACGAATTGCCTCCAGTGATGCTGTGATGTGGCGGGATATCTGTCTTGGTAACCGCGATGCCATTCTTGAATTATTACGTCAGTATCGCAGTGGCCTCGATAAAATCGAAGCCGCTATCCGTGAAGATAACGGCGCTTATTTGATTGATATTTTTGGTCGGGCCAAAAAAGCCCGTGACAGCCGCTTTGCTGAGCCGGGTTTAACCGATAACAGCGAAGTTTAATGGAGCAAAGTCCCATCGTGAGTGAACAAGCCGATTTACAGTTTATTGTCCAGCCCGGTGGCAAATTAACCGGCAGCCTGCGGGTGCCGGGTGATAAGTCGATTTCACATCGCACCATTATGCTGGGCTCACTGGCAGAAGGCGTTTCAGAGGTCAGTGGTTTTCTCGAAGGCGAAGATGCACTGGCGACGCTGGCAGCATTTCGTGCCATGGGCGTCACAATTGACGGCCCGGATAACGGTAAAGTGACGATTCATGGCGTGGGCATGCATGGCCTTAAAGCGCCCGGAAAAGATTTGTATGTCGGCAACTCCGGCACCTCAATTCGTTTATTAAGCGGACTGCTCTCAGGACAATCATTTGATGTGACCATGAGCGGCGACGCCTCATTATCCAAACGGCCGATGCAGCGGGTCACTGAACCATTGGCATTAATGGGCGCAAAGATTGATTCAAATACTGGCAAACCACCGTTGACGATTCATGGTGGCACCTCACTGAAGGGCATTGATTATCAACTGCCGATGGCCAGTGCCCAGGTGAAATCCTGTTTATTGCTGGCCGGTATGTATGCTGAAGGTGAAACCAGCGTTACCGAACCGGCACCGACCCGTGATCATACTGAACGGATGCTCACCGGAATGGGTTATCCGGTCACGGTAAACGGCAACCGAATCAGCATTCAGAGCGGCGGTAAATTAACCGCAGCAAAAATTGATGTGCCGGCCGATATTTCTTCGGCAACGTTTTTTATGGTCGGCGCGGTAATTGCCCCTGGATCGGATGTGACTTTGCTGCATGTCGGTATCAACCCGACCCGTATAGGTATTATCAATATTCTGCGGCTGATGGGCGCCGATATTACGCTCAGCAATGAACAGGTAACCGGTGGTGAACCGGTCGCTGATATCCGGGTACGTTATGCGCCGCTGCACGGTATTCAGATTCCTGAAGATCAGGTACCGCTGGCCATTGATGAGTTTCCGGCGATTTTTATTGCTGCGGCCTGTGCGCAAGGGGAAACCGTGCTGACCGGCGCTGAAGAATTGCGGGTTAAAGAAAGCGATCGGATTCAGGTGATGGCCGATGGTCTGCAAACGCTGGGTATTGATGCCCGGCCAACGGCCGATGGCATGATTATTCAGGGCGGTGTCATCGGCAGTGGTGAAATTAACAGTCACGGTGACCACCGGATTGCCATGTCGTTTGCCATGGCCGCCTTGCAGGCGGGCGGCACCATTCATATCCATGATTGTGCCAATGTGGCGACATCGTTCCCGGGCTTTGTGGAATTGGCGCAAACAGCCGGTTTGCAAATTGAGACAGTTGATGACTGATATTCCGGTATTGACCATTGATGGTCCCAGCGGCTCCGGAAAAGGCACCTTGGCACAGCGGATGGCCGCTGAACTGGGCTGGCATTATCTGGACAGCGGCGCTTTATATCGGGTGCTGGCACAACCGGCGTTACAGGCAGAGATTGATTTGGCAGATGAGTCGGCACTGGCTGAATTAGCTGCGACATTACCGGTAACTTTCGACGTTGAAGCAGACAAGCTGACAGTTTTATTAAACGATCAGGATGTATCTTTGCTGATCCGCAGTGAGCAGGCAGGCAATGCTGCTTCCAAAGTGGCAGCTATTCCGGCTGTACGCAGTGCCTTATTACAACGGCAGCGGGATTTTCGGCAGTTACCGGGCCTGGTCACCGATGGCCGCGATATGGGCACCGTGGTATTTCCCGATGCGCCATTTAAAGTGTACTTAACGGCCAGCGCCGAAGTGCGTGCTTCGCGCCGCTATAAGCAGTTGAAAGAAAAAGGAATTGATAGTAACCTTGCCGATCTTATTAAAGAAATCACCGAGCGTGATGAACGAGACCAGCAGCGCGATGTGGCACCACTAAAGCCCGCCGCAGATGCCATTATCCTCGATTCTACTGCGTTAGGGATTGATGCTGTTTTTCAACGGGTCAGTGAATTGGTTCGCTGATTCTTTTGGGTGACTTAAGCGGATGGTCCGTTTGAGTTTTTTTGTAACTATCCTGCTTTAAGCAGGTTTAACGGGTGATTCTGTATCTATGCAGGATCAAGGATGTCAATAATGAGCGAAAGCTTTGCAGAACTCTTTGAAGAGAGTCTAAACGCCACACCAATGCAACCAGGCAAAATTGTCACCGGTACGGTGGTCAATGTCGGTCCTGACGTGGTGATGGTTAATGCCGGTCTGAAATCTGAAGGTGCCATTCCAGTTTCTGAATTCCTGAACGAGAAAGGTGAAATCACCGTTTCTGTCGGTGATTTGGTCGATGTATCACTGGAATCTCTGGAAGATGGTTTTGGTGCAACCCAGTTGTCACGTGAAAAAGCCAAAGCGGCTGAAGCATGGGTCCGTCTGGAACATGCCTTCGAAGCCAACGAAACAGTTACCGGTATCATTTCAGGTAAAGTCAAAGGCGGTTTCACCGTCGATCTGGAAAATATCCGTGCCTTCCTGCCGGGTTCTCTGGTCGATGTGCGCCCAATCCGCGATACCGCACACCTGGAAAACAAAGAGCTGGAGTTCAAGCTCATTAAACTGGATCGTCCACGCAACAATATCGTTGTGTCACGTCGTGCCATTATGGAACAGGAAAACAGCGCAGAGCGTGAAGCACTGCTGGAAACCCTGGAAGAAGGCAAAGTCGTTAAAGGTATCGTTAAGAACCTGACTGACTACGGCGCATTCGTTGATCTGGGTGGCATTGATGGTCTGCTGCATATCACTGATATGGCCTGGAAACGTGTTAAACACCCATCAGAAGTTGTGGCCATTGGCGACGAAATCGATGTTCAGGTTCTGAAATTTGATAAAGAACGTGAGCGTGTATCGCTGGGTCTGAAACAACTGGGAGACGATCCATGGAAAGACATCGCCCGTCGTTATCCGAACAGCACCCGTATCCACGGTAAAGTCACCAACATTGCTGACTACGGCTGTTTCGTTGAAATCGAAGATGGCGTTGAAGGTTTGGTTCACATGTCTGAAATGGACTGGACCAACAAAAACGTTCACCCGTCTAAACTGGTTTCTTTGGGTGATGAAGTTGAAGTCATGGTGTTGGATATTGACGCAGAACGTCGTCGTATCTCACTGGGTATCAAACAATGCCAGGCGAATCCTTGGGAAGAGTTTGCCATGACCCATAACAAAGGTGACAAAGTCAGCGGTGCGATTAAATCAATCACCGACTTTGGTATCTTTATCGGTCTGGATGGCGGTATCGATGGTCTGATCCACTTGTCAGATATTTCTTGGGAAGAAGAAAACGAAGAACTGATTCGTGACTTCAAGAAAGGCGATGACGTAGAAGCCGTGGTGCTGGCAATTGACCCTGAACGTGAGCGTATTTCGCTGGGTATCAAACAATTGCAAGACGACCCGTTCTCATCTTACCTCTCTGAGCACCCACGCGGCAGCGTTGTTACCGGTAAAGTAACAGCAGTTGACGCCAAAGGCGCAACCATTGAGTTGGCAGAGGGCGTAGAAGGTTATGTCCGCGTTGCTGATATTTCACGTGAACGCATCGAAGATGCCAGCAAAGTGCTGAATATTGGTGATGAAGTGGAAGCCAAATTTACTGGCATGTCACGTAAAGATCGTACGTTGAACCTGTCTATCAAAGCTAAAGATGATCAAGACGAATCTGAAGCTGTGAAAGAGTACAGTAACGTTTCATCCGGCAATACCACGCTGGGTGATTTGCTCAAAGAGCAAATGGATCAAAAAGACAGCTAAAACTGTCATTGGGCAGGCATCCGGCAGCGCCGGGTGCCTGTTTTTTGCTCTTAACAAGCAGAGCAATCACTGATGAGCCAGTTAAGGCTTAGTATTTTGCCGGGAAATTTGAACACATGACCAAATCTGATTTGATAGACATCCTATCTGAGAAACAATCTCTATTGAATTATCGTGACGTCGAACTGGCCGTCAAATTGATCTTGGAACAAATGAGTGACAGCTTGTCGCGCGGAGATCGTATTGAAATCCGTGGTTTTGGCAGTTTTACGCTGCACCATCGTCCACCACGTGTTGGTCGTAATCCGAAAAGCGGAGAATCGGTGGATCTGGACGAAAAATATGTTCCGCATTTTAAACCAGGTAAAGAATTACGTGACCGCGTCAACGAAGCGGCCAACCTGTCTTAAAAGATGAAAATCAGTCAGGAAGCCATCACCGGCGCGCATCAAATTCGCGACTACGGTGACGGTTTTTTGCTGATACAACTCGCCGATGGTCAGACGCAACGTTTGACAGGCAATTTTCTTCTCGGCAGTGAACAGCTGCTAACATCCTCCGCAGCCATTACCGAATATTTTCCGGATACGGCAGCAATGACACAGTTAAATCAATTTGATCATGATGTTTTGATTGTGGTCACCAGCCCCAGAATTAATGCCGAAACAGCCCAGTTAATGCAGCAAAGTCGCCGCGCCGGACTGAGCGCCGAATTTATGGCTTTGGGACCAGCCTGCCGCACCTTTAATCTATTGTTGGCAGAAGGCCGTAAACCGCTGATCTGGGCGAGTTTATAATCACTTTGCGGACTAATTCAGAATCATTCTCAATTTGACACTTTAATGACAGTCGCAGTCTGTGAGGCAAGTCACTGTTTCTAAATAAAATGCTGCACTGTTAGTGACATAAAACAATGCATTCATCTTGACCCTCCTGATTGAAGTCAGGAAAATTCTCCCACGCTCCGCTAACAGCCGGGCACAGTTTTACTAAAATTCTTGTCTTAAATTGATGTAGATCAAGCAACTGGATACAACAGTTGACGGCGTTTTGCGGTAAACTTTGTCGTAGCTTTGATGCTGAGAAATGAAATGGGTCTGCTTCTATTTCAATAACAAGAAGTCGAGAGAGTAACTCACAGAATAAGGTGTGATCGCTATGCAAGCGAAACAAGAGCAATACAACTATGACATCGTCAAGTGGTTTGCCTATATGGCCTGTGTTTATCTGGTCATTGGTACAGGCATTGGTGTCTGGATAGCGTCAGAACTGGCGTGGCCGGTGCTGAACTTTGATAACCCCTATATTTCCTTTGGCCGCTTGCGTCCATTACATACCAACACAGTGATTTTTGCTTTCAGTGGCTGCACACTGATGGCGACCGCTTTTTATGTGGTCCAGCGTACTTCCGGAGTACGTTTGTGGAGTGACAAACTGGCGTGGTTCACATTCTGGGGTTGGAATCTGGTCTGGATTGGCGCGCTGATTACTCTGCCACTGGGGTTCACCCAATCTAAAGAATATGCTGAAATGGAATGGCCTTTAGATATCCTGATCGCCGCGGTCTGGATCGCCTATATGTTCAATTTCATTATGACTTTGTCGATTCGCCGTAACTCACACATTTACGTGGCCAACTGGTTCTTCCTGGCCATGATGATCATGATTACCTATCTGCATGTTGTTAATAATCTGTCGATTCCGGTCGGCATGTGGAAATCGTATTCAATTTTTGCTGGTGTCCAGGATGCCATGATCCAATGGTGGTGGGGACATAATGCGGTTGGCTTCCTGCTGACGGCCGGCTTTTTGGGCATCATGTACTACTTTGTACCCAAACAAGCGAACCGGCCGATTTATTCTTACCGTTTGTCGGTTATTCACTTCTGGGCACTTGTGTTCGGTTACGTCTGGCTGGGTGCCCACCATTTGCAATATACCGCCTTACCAGACTGGACTGGTTCGCTGGGTGCGGCAATTTCGCTGGCGATGATTATTCCATCATGGGGCGGTGCTCTGAACGGTATGTTCACCTTAAGCGGTGCCTGGGATAAATTACGCACCGACTACATTTTGCGATTCCTGATTGTGTCTTTGGCGTTTTATGCGATGTCGACTTTTGAAGGCCCGGTCATGGCTTCAAAAACTGTTAACGCTTTATCTCACTACACTGACTGGACTATCGGACACGTGCATTCCGGTGCACTTGGCTGGGTTGCCATGGTTTCTATCGGTGCGCTGTATCACATGGTTGAACGGATGTGGGGTACCCGCATGTACTCGATCAGACTGGTCAACTTGCATTTCTGGCTGGCAACGATTGGTACTGCCGTTTACATCACGGCCATGTGGGTTGCAGGCATTATGCAGGGCTTGATGTGGCGTGCTTATGATGAGTACGGCAACTTGGCTTACACCTTTGTTGAGTCTGTGGCGCAAATGCATCCTTATTATGCGATGCGGGCGATTGGTGGCTTCATCTTCTTCACCGGCGCTGTGATCATGCTTTATAACGTGACCGTGACCATTCGCCGGGCTGTCGCCAAACCGTCTGCCGAAATGGCCACTGCAGCGAATATTTGAGGAAATCGGAATGGCTAAACATAAGAACAACAAGCGCGTTAGCTTCCAGGAGTGGGTTGAGCAAAACGTTTGGGGCTTAGTGCTGGCAACGGCGCTGGTGGTATCGGTTGGCGGTATTGTTGAAATCGTGCCACTGTTCTATCTGGACACGACTTTTGAAGATGACGTGTTTCCGGAATATGAAGAACTGAAAGGTGTGCGTCCCTATACTGCGCTGGAACTCGCCGGCCGTGATGTTTACCAGCGTGAAGGCTGCTATTTGTGTCACTCGCAAATGGTCCGCCCATTCCGCGATGAAAAAGATCGTTATGGCCATTACTCGTTGGCCGTGGAATCAAAATACGATCATCCGTTCCAATGGGGTTCCAAGCGTACCGGTCCGGACTTAGCGCGTGTTGGTGGCAAATATTCAGACGCCTGGCATATCCAGCATTTACGTGATCCACGCAGTGTGGTGCCGGAATCGATTATGCCTCGTTACCCCTGGCTGGAGGAAGCCACCGTTGATGGTGACGGCATGGTCAAACGCCTGAAAGCCATGAAAACCCTTGGCGTACCTTATAGCGATGAAGATATTAAAGGTGCTGCCGAAGCGGTAGCGGGCAAAACAGAAATGCAAGCTTTGGTAGCGTATTTGCAAGTGCTTGGCACCATGGTCAAATTCGAACCAGGCAGGGATTATCGTGAATAAACTCCAGTCTTATTTTGAGACTAACTGGAGTGCCATGACTATCAATGATTGGATCGGCACCATTCTGACAGTCATTGTTTTCCTGTTAATGCTGGGTATGTATATCTGGGTATTGCGCCCGAAAAACAAAGACAAACTCGAAGCGCATCGTAACCTGCCGCTTAATGATGATGCTGAGAGAAATTCGGAGAAAAAAGATGGCTGATAACAATAAGAATCCGCATGAGTGTCCGGATACGGGCCATGAATGGGATGGTATTAAAGAACTGACCAATCCGCCGCCACGCTGGTGGGTCATTGCCCTATACCTGAGCGGTTTACTGGTACTGGTATATTTTATTTTGTATCCGTCATTACCGCTGATTAATGACAGCACCAAAGGGCTATTGGGCTGGACCATGATCAAGGAATACAAAGAAGATCTGGCCGAAGTTGAAGCCCGTCGCTCACCTTATGAAGATAAATTAGCAGCAATGACAGCCGCTGAAATTCTCGAAGATGAAGAATTGCGTAACTATGCGGTTGGATCCAGCAAGGTGCTTTACGGTGATAACTGTGCCGCTTGTCATGGTACCGGCGGCCAGCCTCAGGTGGGGTCAGGTTATCCGATTTTGGCTGACGATGACTGGTTATATGGCGGCACCGTCGACAAAATTGTCGAAACCCTTGCTAAAGGCCGTCAAGGCATGATGCCGGCGCATAAAGAAATGCTGACCGATGAGGAAGTTGATAGCCTGGTGCAATTTGTTATCAACAGCTCAAACGACCAGGCGACTGACGCTGGCTGGAAACTATATAACGATAAAGGTTGTGTGGCCTGTCATGGTGAAGACGCCGGCGGTATTCAGCAACTCGGTTCGGCAAATCTCAGTGATAAAATCTGGCGCTTCTCCGGTGAGCCGGATGAGATCCGCCATACCATTCTGCATGGGGTAAACGATACCAGTGATCCGCAAACCCGTATTGCTGTTATGCCGGGTTGGAATGAAAAACTGGCGGTCAGACTTGAAGCCGAACAATGGGAGGAAGAACCAGAGTATGACGGTACTGAAACCCAGCGTCTGAGTGAAACCGAAATTAAAAAACTGGCGGTTTATGTTCACCAGTTAGGTGGTGGTGAATAAACCGGAATCTATCTGCGGCTGCTTACAGCCGCATTTGATGCAGGAGAAATAATATGCAAATGGATGCGGTTGCTATTGGTGCCATCGTCTCAGTGGTGTTAACTATTGCGGTGATTGGTGTCATTGTTTACAAAGTGATTAAAAACATAGAAGACGGCAGCGACGAAAACTGATTGTTAGCTGTCTTTCATCTTGGAAGAAACCGGCTTAAAGTCGGTTTTTTCTTATCTGAATTAGTTAATTAGCAAATGCTGATATTTTGCCGCCATGTTACAATTTAGCGGTTAAAGTTGCGAGGAAAGCAGCGTGTCTGAACAACAGCAAGCCGTGCCCATCGACGTTTCCGGTATTTACAGCGAGGTCTCTGACTGGGATGTAAATTGTGGCGGAAATAAAGTCGTTGCCAAGCGTATGGGCGGACGTTTTCGTCTGCTTAAGTGGTATGGCATGTCAGTCTGGCTGATATTTTTCCTGGGCCCTTACCTGCGCTGGAATGGTGAGCAGGCGGTGTTGTTTGATATTCCTAACCGTCAGTTCAATTTGTTCAATATCACCATTTATCCACAAGATATCTGGATGCTATCGCTGACTTTGCTGTTTTTTGCCATTTTGCTGGCAGCAGTCACCAGTATCGCCGGCCGGGTGTTTTGTGGTTATTTCTGTTTCCAGACCGTCTGGACCGATATCTATACTTTTATCGAAACCCGTCTTGAAGGCAATACGCCGCAAAAAGCCATGAAATTCCGTCAGGCACCACTGACGGCGGATAAAGCCTTACGTATCACGGTAAAGCATCTATTGTGGCTGGCGATTGCTTTGTTAACCGGGGTGACCTTTGCGGCCTGGTTTACCGATGCTTTTCAGTTATGGCATGACTACTTTACGCTGCAAGCTTCAATGGCTGCGTGGATAGTGCTGGGTATGTTTACCGCGGGCACTTATATTTTTGCCGGCTTTATGCGTGAGCAAGTTTGTTTCTGGCTGTGTCCTTATGCCCGTTTGCAGGGGGTTATGTATGATCAGGATACCGTTTTGCCAGCCTATGATGCCGAGCGCGGTGAACCGCGCGGTAAATTGAAACGTGGCGAAGTCGATCCCAGCAAAGGCAGTTGCATCGATTGTAAAGTCTGTGTGGCGGTCTGTCCGACCGGTATTGATATCCGCAAAGGGCAACAGGAAGGCTGTATCACCTGTGGTATGTGTATTGATGCCTGCGATTCGATTATGGATAAAACCAATCAGCCGCGCGGGCTTATCCGTTATGCGTCATATAAAGAGCTGCATCATAACGGTAAGTCGGTACCACTCTACCTGCGGCCGCGGGTAATTATTTACTCATTGATTTTGCTGATTGCACTGGGCGGTGTGATTTACGGCTTTGCCAGTCTGGCGCCGACTGAATTCAAAGTCACCCACAATCGTCAGCCGTTGTTTGTCACACTCAGTGATGGCTCAATTCAAAACCGTTACACACTGAAATTACTCAATAAAACCAAGCAACCGATTACGGTACGTTATCAGGTCAGTGGTGTTGACGGTGCGACATTACAGGCATTAGATGAAGTCGTCATGGTTGAACCCGGTCATGTGGTGCCAATACAAGCGCTGGTCAAAGTGCCGGCAGATAAAATCGACTCAGCCACCATGCCGCTGTATTTTGAAGCTCAAGTTGTTGATCATCCGGCTTTACACAGCCGTTATGAAACCGTCTTTATGGGACCACAATAATGGCAATTTCGCAGCACAATCCGCAAGCATTGAAAAACCCCTGGGTGCTGGGCATGCTGGGGTTTCTGGTGGTATTTCTCAGTGCTAATTTTGTCTTTATTTATCTGGCATTTAAACAACCGCCGAATCTAGTGGTGGATAACTTTTATGAACGCGGCAAAGCCTATGCGATGAAAGAAGCCGCGCTTGAAGATGAAGCCAAACTCGGCTGGAGCGGCGTTATCATGGCGCCTGCCGAGAGTCGCGTCAATCAGCGCCAACCTTATGAAGTGTTGATTCAGGGCAAAAACTCCGCCGGTCTTAATCTGGATTCGGTGACGCTGTTTGCCTATCGGCCATCGGATATGAAAGAAGACTTCAGTGTGCCGATGAACCAAATGTCTGCCGGTCGTTATGGGGCGGATATAGCTTTTGATCTACCGGGTAACTGGGATCTGATTGTTGAGGCCAAACGCGGCGACGACGAGTTCTTAATCACCCGTCGTATATATATCGATCCTTGATTGACGCCGGGAATGTCTGATTTTTGTCTGTAACATCTGCCAGTTCGACTGTTTGTTATCACTGTGGTTTGGCGGTGCCTGCTGCGGCACCGGTCACGGTTGAGCTTGGCGGTCAGTTGCGCCAATTTTGCTGCCATGGCTGCCGCAGTGTTTGTGAAACTATTTTTGCTGCCGGACTGCAAAGTTTTTATCAGAAAACGCCAACCGGTGAATCGTTAGCGCCGCCACCGGAAATTCCCGCTGAGCTTGAAGCCTACGATCTTGATGAAGTCCAGCAGGAATATGTGACGATTAATGGTTCACAACGCACCATGCACCTGTTGCTGGAAGGCATTCATTGTGCGGCCTGTGTCTGGCTGATAGAGCAGGCTTTGCAAAAACAGGCCGGCGTGCTGGCCGCAGATGTGAATCTTACCGCCAAACGGCTACGACTGCGTTGGGACAACCAACAAATAAAGCTCTCACAGATGATTCATTTGTTGGCTGAAATCGGTTATTCAGCGGTGCCATTTGATCCGGAAACAGCTGAAGGTGCGTTGGCCAAACGTCATCGTGATTTGATTTACCGGATGGCGTTTGCCGGCTTTTGCATGATGAACATCATGTGGGTGTCAATTGCCCTGTATGCCGGTGCCGCCGAGGACGAGTTTCGTAACTGGTTTCATTGGGTCGGTATGGCGTTGGCGACGCCGACCTTACTGTATTCGGGATTTCCGTTCCTGCGTAATGCCGTTATTGGCCTAAGGCACTGGCATCTAACCATGGACTTACCGATAGCCACCGGTGCCACGGCAACTTATCTGTATTCCGTTTATATCACTGTGACTGGCTCAACCCAGGGTGAGGTGTTTTTTGACACAGTGGTGAATTTTATTTTTGTCATTCTGATCGGCCGTTATTTACAGGCGATCTCCAGTCGTAATGCTTTATCTGCAACCCGAAGGCTTTTGGCATTACAACCCAAACTGGCGACACTGATAACCCCGGAAGGTCAGCGTGTGGTGCCAATCCGGATGGTTAAAAGCGGTGATCTGCTGTTAGTCAAGCCGGGTGAAAAAGTGCCGGTAGATGGTGAGGTAATCAGTGGTGACAGCGCCGTTGACGAATCCATGCTCAGTGGTGAATCAAGGCTGGTAGTCAAAAAAGCCGGTGATCAGGTGGTGGCGGGCAGTGTTAACGGCGAGGGTGCTTTTCAGGTGCGTGCTGAAGCGGTTTTGCGCAATACCGCTCTCGCCAGAATATTGCAGCTGATGGATGATGCCCAGGCATCGAAAGCGCCGATCCAGAGTCTAGCTGATCGTATTGTGCCATGGTTTGTATTGATTACATTGTGTTTGGCGACAGCCACATTCATTTATTGGAGTCAGCAGGACTTTGAGATCGCTTTGCTGGCTGCGGCATCGGTTCTGGTCGTGACCTGTCCCTGTGCTTTTGGCATGGCCACACCGATGTCTATTGCCGTTGCCAGCGGGGCGGGCGCACAACGCGGTATTCTGATAAAGCAAGGCGCGGCATTAGAAGCATTGTCGTCGGTTGATCATGTGGTATTTGATAAAACTGGTACCTTAACTACTGGTGATTTACAACTGAGTCTTATCAGTATCGCAGACGGCATCAGTGAGAATGATTTATTGCAAACCGCGGCAGCGACGGAGCAGGGGTCTGAACATGCTGTCGCTAAAGCGATTTTACGCCGTGCTGAGGCCGCTGAACTCATTGTGCCGTCAGCATCAAAATTTAAAGCAATGCCGGGCCGGGGTGTTTCGGCAGAAATTAGCGGACAAATTATTCAGATAGGCACGCTGGACTGGTTGCAGCAAAACGGCCTTGTTGTCTCTGATGTCTGGCAACAGCAGGCATTTGCAGCTGAAAAAGATGGAATCAGCTGTGTACTGGTTGTACGTGATGGCAACATTATCGGCTTACTGGGGTTCACTGATGAACTGCGTGACGATGCTCAGCAAACGATTAGCGATTTGCTGGCACAGGGTATTAAGGTCACGGTGCTCAGTGGTGATCGGCAAGCAGTAGTGGCCGCAGTGACCGCAAAACTTGGTAATGTCGGTCGGCTTGCAGAAGTTTTGCCCGAGGACAAACAACAATGTATCCGGGACTTACAAAAGCAGGGAGCACGGGTTGCCATGGTCGGCGATGGCATTAACGATTCACCGGCACTGATTCAGGCCGATGTCGGCATTGCATTGGCTGCCGGAACTGATGTATCAATAGAAAGTGCTGATATTGTGTTATCCCAAAACCGGCTCGCACAAGTCGCTGAAGCCAGAAAACTGGCGGCGCGCACGCTACGCACGATAAGACAGAATATTGTATTATCCATCAGCTACAACATCATTATGGTGCCGCTGGCGATGATGGCGCTGGTCAGCCCTTTACTGGCTGCGGTGACTATGCCAATCAGTTCATTACTTGTGATTGGTAATGCTGCCCGAATCAGCCGGTTGTTCAAGAGGTAAGTGATGGAAGTGATATATGGACTGTTACCTGGCATGTTATTGCTGGGTATTGTCGGTGTGGCGGTGTTTTTCTGGGCGGTGCGTAATGGTCAGTATGATGATATGGACGGCGCGGCACACCGGGTTTTAATGGATGACGATGAGCCGGCTGAGACAACTGCCGGGACAGATGACAGTGACGATAACAACACAGCCGATAAGCCGTAATAATCGCCGGTTAATGATTGAACCTGCCGGAACCGGCAATGTTTAAAAACTGGCAGATCCGCAACCTGCTCAATGTCTGGGCAATCGTCACAGTGTTAACGATTGTCCTGATGTCAGCTTTGTCGCTGAATAATCATCAACAATATGCTGATAATCAGGCAATGCTGCTCGACCAACAATTGCCTTTACAGGAAGCCAGTCGCGAAATCACGGCGATTGCCAGTGAATTTATTGCCCGACAGCAATTAATACTCAATGCTGACAGCCGGCAAATGTTACTGGCCTTGCCGGACCGCAGCCGTTTGGAACAAAGCTTTGAGCAACAATGGCAGCAATTACTGGCATTAAGTCGTAAGCTGAACATTGATCGGCAATTAATATTACCGCTGCAGCAAAATTATCAGCAGTTTCTGCAAACCGATCAGCAGTTATTTGATCTGATGCTGCGCCAGCATCAGCTTAATGAACAGCGCAGCTCACTCAATCCCAGTGCTGAAGCGGCAAAACGGATTGCATTACAGCAACAAACCAATCAGCAGCGCCTGCGTGATGTGCGCAGTCATCGTGTGAGTGTGCTGCAAAGACTTCGTGACAGTTTGCGTCAACTGAACACGGACGTGACAGCGCAGAATCTGCAGCGACTCAGCCAATCGAAAACAATGCTCGCCGATTTTCGTGTCTGGGTACTACTGATTAGCGCGATGTTGATTATTGGCATGCTGTTGTTTGTAAAGGCTTTATCACGACAAATTCAGCAACCGTTAAAAAATCTGCGCAAGGCCATGCGCGCGCTGACAGCCGAAAATTTTGATACCCGTCTGCCAGAGACAGCGAGTCATAATGAATTCAGTCTGCTGGCCAGAGATTTTAATCAGTTTGCTGCCAATACCAGCCAGTTGATTCAGGCGCTTGATATGGCCCGTTTCAGGCTCCAGGACCGTGAACAACAGCTGTCAGCCATTCTCAACAGTGTGCCTGAAGCGATTCTGACCTTGTCAGCTGATGGCACAATAATCGAGTGTAATCCGGCTGCTGAATCGGTTTTTGCTGCCACCGCAGAAAATATTGAAACGCAGCATTTGTCACGACTTTTACCACTGGCAGAAACCCTGTCACTGACAGAAATTGCCAATCAGCAAAAACAAAACCGTGAATATGAAGGGATCAATTTTTATGGACAGCCGGTTTCATTGTGGTTGTCACTTAGACCGTTGCCAGAACAGGGTGGTATCGCCTGGGTGGCAGTGGTTTCAGATATTACTGATTGGAAACAGACCAAACTGGCCTTGCAGCAAACCAGCAGTGAGCTCAATGCGATTCTTGAAAATGCCATGGTCGGTATTGCGCTGGTAAAAGACCGGCAACTGATTCGCGTTAATCACAAATTCGAGCAGTTATTTGCGGCCAGCCGGCAACAACTTGAAGGCCAGAGTGCCCGATGTCTGCATATCAACGACGATACTTTTCAGCGATTTGGCGAACAGGCCTACAGCACCCTGGCACAAGGCGAAAATTTTGAAGCCCAGCTGGAAATGCAGCGGTTTAATGGTGAACGTTTCTGGTGCTCATTATCCGGTCAGGCGATAGACAGCGCTGAACCGGAAGCTGGCAGTATCTGGCTTTATGAAGATGTCACCCAGCAACGGCAAAATGAAGATCGTTTAACCCGACTGGCCAGCGTCGATTCGTTGACCGGTTTGCCTAACCGCAGTGTGTTTAATGATCGTCTGGAGCATGCGATTCATAAACTGCAACGTAACAGCGGTCGCCTGGCGGTGTTATTTATCGATCTGGATCACTTTAAACACATTAATGATTCGCTGGGCCATAAAGCCGGCGATGCATTACTGTGCGAGGTGGCGCGCCGGGTGCGTTCCTGTGTCCGGGAAAGTGATACGGTAGCGCGTCTGGGCGGTGATGAATTTACCGTGGTGCTGGAAGACATTACTTCAGCACAATATGTTGGCCGGGTTGCTGAAAAGATCCTGACCACCACTTCTCTGCCATACATGATTGATAATATTGAAGTTAATATCAGTCCGAGTATCGGTATCAGTCTGTTTCCGGCTGATGGCCGGGATGTTGATATGCTGATCCGTAACGCCGATGCGGCCATGTATCATGCCAAAAACTCCGGTCGCAATAACTTCCAGTTTTATTCCGCGGAAATGAATGCCGAGGCGGCCAATCGTCTGGCACTGGAAACCAGTTTACGGCGCGCGGTTGAGCAACAGGAATTTTATCTGCAGTATCAGCCGCAAATTGAGCTGCGAACCGGCCGTGTCATGGGCGCTGAAGTGTTGCTGCGCTGGCATACGAACAGTGGGGTGATGTGTCGCCGGCACGATTTGTGCCGGTACTGGAAGATACCGGCCTGATTGGGGTTGTCGGTGAATGGGTGTTACGTGAAACCTGCGCGGTATTTATGGCCAATCGTGACGTCCTGTCGGATGACTTTGTCATGGCGGTCAACTTATCCGGGCGGCAATTCAAAGGCAGCCGGTTGGTGAACTATATCCGCCATTTGCTGGCAGAAACGGAGATGCCTGCCGGTAATCTAGAACTGGAAATCACCGAAAGTCTGCTGATGGATAATACCGACTCAGCCATTGATACCCTGCGCGATCTGAGCAGTCTCGGCATTACCCTGGCCATTGATGATTTTGGTACGGGCTACTCATCTTTATCTTATTTAAAACAATTCCCGCTCAATGTTTTAAAAGTAGACCGGGCATTTGTCCGGGATTTAACCATCGATAAAGATGATGCAGCGATTGTGGGTGCCATCATGGCGATGGCGGGCAGTCTCGGCTTACAGGTGGTGGCTGAAGGCGTCGAAACCGCTGAGCAACTGGCCTATCTTGAACAAAAAAATTGTCAGCGGGCGCAGGGGTTTTACTTTAGCAAAGCCCTCGATTTGGATGATTTAATGGCCTATCTGCGTCAGCGGGAAAACGCACGGCGCGCCTGATAAACAAATACTGGTTTGTCGTCCGGATGCAGGCGAATACTCAGGTGGCTTTCCGGATATTGCCAGATCTCTGCCTGCGGATCCTCTGGATCGCCGGTAATATCGGCGGGTTCACCAAAACGGCTGCGTAACATGACATCGTCAGGCCGGTAATTGGCAATATAGGTAATGGCCATAATCGGTGCGTCCCGCAGGCGGGCTTTGTCTTCAAAAGCCGGCTCCAGACGCCGGGCGCCACTCGGTTGTAATTTACTGCTGCTGGCATTGGCCGCTATGTCATTCAGAGTGGCGTCGTCAACCTGCAGATTGGCGACGATTTTTGCGGACAGGCCACTGAGATTGATCCGATCAAAAAATACTTCGGCAGTTATCACCTCGCCATCTTCAGCAAATAACGCCGCTTCGCCGGCTTCCCGCCAGCGTTGTTGTGCATCAGCATAGGTGTCGCTGCCAAGATGAATATCAAATACTTTGATTTCACCATCAGCCTGCATGCTGATTTCCCAGGGTTTGGGGCCATCCGGTTGCGGTGAGGGCACCAGTGTCAGTGCCAGAATGCCGGCAAATATCAGCAAGATCACGGCAATGGTTTTTATCAGAAATTTCATAATGCGTTTAATTTTTTAACCAAAAAGTAACCGGCCCGTCATTAATCAGGCCGACCTGCATATCGGCGCCAAACTGGCCCTGACCGACCTTGTTATGTAGTTGTGCTGCCTGCTGGCAAAAATAATCAAATAAAGCCGCGCCCAGCGCTGGCGGTGCCGCCGGTGTAAAACTTGGCCGGTTACCGCTGGTGGTATCGGCCGGTAAAGTAAATTGCGGCACAATCAGCAAACCGCCGCCAATTTGTTGCAGATTCAGATTCATTTTGTCATTGGCATCGGCAAAAATCCGGTAGTGCAGCACTTTATGCAATAACTTATCAGCCTGCTGTTGGTCATCAGTTCTTTCGATGCCCAGCAGCAGCAAAATACCTTGATCAATGGCGGCAATTTGTTGCCCAGCAACATTGACTGAAGCAGTTGAAACCCGCTGAATCAGGCCAATCATGCGAAACGGTTTGCCATTTCATCCGAGGCCCTAACCAGCGCATCAATCAGTGCTGGTTCACCGGCGGCGTGACCCGCCAGCGGCACAATGCGTAATTCTGCCGAAGGCAACTGCTGTTTTAATAACCACGATTGCTGAAACGGACAGACCATATCGTAACGGCCATGAACAATAATAGTCGGGATGTTCTTCAGCATCGACAAATCTGCCAGAATGGGATTTTCGGCGATAAAACATTGATTTAAGGCAAAATGTAACTGAATCCGGCTATGTGCCAGCGGCCCCGGTGATGTATCGGCAGGCGGGTCATAAACCGGCGTATCACGCATCATGACTATGGTTGCTTCCCATTGCTGCAGCGTATTGGCCGCTTGCTGCTGTACCGTTGGATCCGGATCTTGCAGTTGCTGAAAATAATAAGCCAATGGTTTTTGCTGCTGCGCCGCCGGGACATCTTTAATGAAATCCTGCCAGGCATCGGCAAATACGATTGACGCACCACCACTGCCATAAACCCAGTCAATATCCTGTTGGCGGCCGAGAAACGTGCCGCGCAGGATCATCGATGAAACCCGTTGCGGATATTGCCTCGCATAACACAAGGCCAGCGTTGCGCCCCATGAGCCGCCGAACAGCTGCCATTTTTCAATCTTCAGCAGTTCACGGATGGCTTCAATATCACCGATCAGATGCTCCATATCGTTATGGGTTAGTTCACCGGCAGGCAACGAGCGGCCACAGCCCCGCTGATCAAACAAAATGATGTGATAGCGGGCCGGATCAAAATAACAGCGGTGTTGCGGCCGGCAACCGGAACCGGGACCACCATGTAAAAACAGCACGGGAATACCGTCGGGATTACCGCATTGTTCAATGTAAATCTCATGCTGGCGCCCATCAGGCAGTGATTCCCGAGGTAATAACTGGCTGTGGAATGGTTCGATTTCTGGGTATAAAGTCAGCATTACAAATGCCCGCTTGTTTTCTTGTGCCGCACTATAGCATTGATGATGGTAATTATTGCCTTGATCGGCGAAAATATGCGGTTTATTTACGGTCATCCGGGTCAGCGGATGGGATGTCAGGATAAAGGCACAATGACATGAACCTGCACGAATATCAGGCCAAACAATTATTTAACCGTTACGGTATTGCCACACCCCATGGTGAGGTCGCCGATGATGCCGAAACAGCCATGCAGGTAGTCAAACGTCTGGGCGGTCAGCGCTGGGTCGTCAAAGCACAAGTGCATAGTGGTGGCCGGGGTAAAGCCGGCGGCGTCAAAGTGACCGATAGTGAAGCTGAAGCGGTGCAAATCGCTAAAAGCCTGATTGGTCAGTTGCTGGTCACACAGCAAACTACCGCACTGGGTTTGCCGGTGAAAAAAGTGCTGATTGAGCAACCGTCATCAATTGCCAGAGAAATTTATCTGGCGCTAGTCGTCGACAGAGTGAGCCAGCGGGTGACATTTATGGTATCCGCCCAAGGTGGCATGGACATTGAAGAAGTTGCCGAAACGGATCCGCAAGCCATTCTGACGCTGGCGGTGGACCCGGTGGTGGGCTTGCAGGGGTATCAGTGCCGGCGTGCCGGTTTTTTTCTGGGTCTGACCGGTGATGCGTTCAAACAACTGCAATCAGTGATGCGCGGTTTGTACCAGTTGTTTACTGAAAACGATGCCAGCCTGGTAGAAATTAACCCGCTGGCCGTCACCGGGGATGGCCATTTACTGGCCGTTGATGCCAAGATTAATCTGGATGATAACGGTCTGTTCCGGCATCCGCAGCTGGCAGCTATGTTTGATCCCAGTCAGGAAAATGCCGCTGAGGTTACCGCCCGTGACTTTGGCCTCAACTATATCGCGCTCGATGGTAATGTTGCCTGTATGGTCAACGGAGCCGGGCTTGCCATGGCGACTATGGATTTGATTCAGAAAGAAGGCGGTGAACCGGCTAATTTTCTTGATGTCGGTGGTGGCACCACCACGGATCGGGTGGCCGAGGCATTTAAACTGATTCTGTCAGACAGCAAGGTTAAATCCATTCTGGTCAATATCTTCGGCGGTATTGTGCGCTGTGATCTTATCGCTGAAGGCATTATTCAGGCTGCCCGCGAAGTTGGCTTGAACCTGCCGGTTGTGGTGCGCCTTGAAGGTACCAATGCCGAACAAGGCCGCAAACTTCTGGCCGAAAGTGGTATGAATTTACAGGCAGCACAGGATTTGACCGAAGCCGCCCGACTGGCCGTCGCTGCGGCAGGGGAGTTATCAGCGTGAGTATTCTGGTTAATAAACAGACTAAAGTGATTTGTCAGGGATTTACCGGCAAACAAGGCACTTTCCATTCTGAACAGGCCATTGCCTATGGCACACAATTTGTTGGCGGTGTGACCCCCGGTAAAGGCGGGCAGATGCATTTAGACCGGCCAGTGTTTAATACCGTACATGATGCTGTGGCTGAAACCGGCGCTAATGCCACAATGATTTATGTGCCGGCGGCATTTGCGGCTGATGCCATTCTGGAAGCGGCCGATGCCGGTATTAAAGTGATTGCCTGTATTACCGAAGGCATTCCGGTGCTGGATATGCTGCGGGTTAAATATGCCCTGGAAGGCAGTGATGTGCATTTAATCGGTCCGAATTGTCCTGGTTTGATCACGCCCGGCGAATGCAAGATCGGCATTATGCCAGGCAGCATTCATTTGCCCGGAAAAATCGGCATTGTGTCGCGCTCAGGCACACTGACCTATGAGGCTGTGCATCAGACAACATTGAATGGTCTGGGCCAAAGTACCTGCGTTGGTATCGGCGGGGATCCGATTCACGGTATGAACTTTATTGATTGTCTGGCATTGTTTGAGGCAGATCCGCAGACTGAAGGCATTGTCATGGTGGGTGAAATCGGTGGCCAGGCTGAAGAAGATGCCGCTGCCTATATTGCAGAATATGTCAGCAAACCGGTGGTTGCGTATATCGCCGGTTTAACGGCGCCGCCGGGAAAACGAATGGGCCATGCCGGTGCCATTATCAGTGGTGGCCAGGGCACTGCCGAAGCCAAATTAGCCGCATTAACCGCCGCCGGTGTGTCGATTTGCCGCTCACCCGCTGAAATCGGTGATGCCATGCTGGCAGCGATGGGCCAATAATAATGCGCCTGACACTTAATGTT
>CAMPHB010000003.1 GCA_946885755.1 uncultured Methylophaga sp.
GCGTGGCACCGTTCACACACCGCAACTGGTGCGTGCCAGCCGCAGCAGTGGCCAGCAAACGCTGCAATTAATGACCGCCGCGCCGGCAGAAACCTTGCCCATGCAAAATGCCGATAATTGGCAGGCTGTGATTGACTCAATGGTCGAAGTAATTCATGGCGAACGTGGCACCGCCCGGCATATTGGTGAAAAAATGCCATTTAACATTGCCGGCAAAACCGGTACGGCGCAGGTATTTGGTATAGCGCAGGATGAAAAATACGATGCCGAAACACTGGCCAAAAAATTACATGACCATGCGCTGTTTATTGCTTTTGCACCAGCAGAAGATCCAGAATTTGCTGTCGCCGTGGTTGTTGAAAATGGTGGCAGTGGCAGTAAAACAGCGGCACCCATTGCCAAAAAAATGATCGAACAATATTTCGGTCTTGAATCTGATGATGCCGGTGCTACAACGGCCGGTGATAGCGCTGCAGCCGAAAATGCTGAAAATGCAGCATCGGCCACGGAGTCACAAGATGAATGAGCTGTTGAATCAGCCGCGTCGCCGACCTTATCGTCCGCTGAGTTATTGGCTGCATAACAGCCATCTGGATGGCCTGCTGGTACTTGGCCTGCTGGCGCTGCTCAGCGTCAGTATGGTGGTTTTATACAGTGCAGGCGGTGAGGATCTGCAACTGTCATTGCGTCAGGCGCTAAGGATGTCGATTGCTTTTGTGATCTTGCTTGTTGCTGCACAAATCCATCCTGACCGGCTGCGTAATCTGGCTTATTGGGCGTATGGTTTTGGTCTGCTGTTACTGATAGCGGTACTGTTATTCGGGGATATTGGTAAAGGGGCGCAGCGCTGGCTGGATCTGGGGTTTATGCGATTTCAACCGTCTGAAATCATGAAAATAGCCGTGCCGCTGCTGGTTGCAGCGTATTTGTCTGAGCGGCCGCTGGCACCATCTTTTCTGCGTATTGTCACGGCGCTGGTGATCATCGCTATTCCGACCGTATTGATTGCCAAACAGCCGGATCTGGGTACGGCGATCCTCATCGCCAGCTCGGGGCTGGTGGTAATTTTCCTGGCGGGTATTTCCTGGAAGCTGATCTTTGGTTTTATTGCAGTATGTGCCTCGGCGGCGCCGGTTTTATGGCTGAACATGCACGATTATCAGCAGCGGCGGGTGCTGACATTTCTCAACCCGGAAACTGATCCGCTGGGCGCTGGTTATCATATTATCCAATCGAAAATCGCTATCGGCAGTGGCGGTTTAAGTGGCCGCGGCTGGCTGCAGGGCACACAATCACATCTGGAATTTTTACCTGAGCGATCCACGGATTTTATTTTTGCGGTGATTGGTGAAGAATTCGGCTTGATTGGTGTGGTCCTATTAATCATGTTGTATTTGCTCATCACGGCTCGCGGCCTGTTTATCGCCTCGCAGGCGCAAAGCAGTTTTGGCAGTTTGCTGGCCGGTAGTTTGGCCATTACTTTTTTGGTCTATGTTTTTGTCAATATTGGCATGGTGACCGGCTTGTTACCGGTGGTTGGCGTGCCATTACCGTTGATTAGCTATGGGGGGACTTCTATGGTGACCTTGCTGGCTGGCTTCGGTATCCTGATGTCCATACACACCCACCGGAGGATGATGTCGCCGTGAGAAGCCTGATTTTATTAACTGTATTGAGTCTTACCAGTCATGTTGCGCGGGCCGAACCGGATTTGCCCGGTCTGGATGTCTTTATTGATGAAATGGTCGAGGAGCATCAGTTTGATGCGGCCGAACTGCGAGCGGCGTTTGCTGAGGTTGAAGTTAAAGACAGTATTCTCAAAGCGATTGCCCGGCCGGCTGAAAAAGCCAAGCCCTGGTATGAATATCGTAATATTTTTCTGGATCAGGCACGCATACATGCCGGCGCGGAGTTCTGGCAAGAGCATGCTGATACCTTAAAGGCCGCTGAGCAAACTTACGGTGTGCCGGCCGAAGTTATTCTGGCTATTCTGGGTGTTGAAACCCGTTTTGGTGGCAATGTTGGCAGTTTCCGGGTGATTGATGCCTTATCAACGCTGGCATTTCAGTATCCGCCGCGCAGCAAGTTTTTTCGCAGCGAACTCAAACATTTTCTGATTCTGACCCGTGAAGAAGCCATGCCGCCACTGGAACCGATCGGTTCTTATGCCGGTGCGATGGGATTAGGGCAGTTTATGCCCAGCAGTTACCGGGCCTATGCGATAGATTTTGATGCTGATGGCCATCGCGATATCTGGACCAATCCGGTCGATGCCATTGGCAGTATTGCTAACTATTTGCATGAGCATGGCTGGCGTGCCGGTGAGAGTATTGTGCATCAGACAACAGCAGCCAATGATCAAATACCGGAAGCTTTGATCAAGCGTGGTTTAAAACCGTCGGTCAGCCGTGATGAAGCGGCCGCAGCCGGGTTGTCTTTGGACAACCTGCCTGCTGATGCTGAGGTATTTAATGTATTCAGTCTTGAGCAGCGTCATGACAATGAGCTGTGGCTTGGCCGGCAGAATTTTTATGCTATTACCCGTTATAATCACAGCCAGATGTACGCCATGGCAGTTGTTGATTTGGCAGAGGCGATTCGGGCGAGATATGAGCGGATTCAATGACTTATAAAAGTTTCCGGCTAACACTGACAGCGCTTATCAGTGTCTGGCTGGTGGCTTGTGGCGGGGTCACTGAGGTTCAGGACAGCGCACCGGCAACACCGCCTAAAGCCGAACAAATGCGTGATGCGGTGCCCAAAAATGAACCGCGCAGCAAATACGGCAATCCACGCAATTACGAAGTATTTGGTAAAACCTATTACACACTGGCCAGCAGTGAAGGCTATGTGGAACGTGGTATTGCCTCATGGTATGGCAATAAATTTCATGGCCGGCGCACATCCAGCGGTGAGCCTTACGATATGTACAAAATGACGGCAGCACATAAAACTTTGCCGCTGCCATCGTATGCCGAAGTCACTAATCTGGATAATGGTCGCAAAGTCGTGGTGCGTATCAATGATCGCGGACCATTTCATGGTGATCGGCTGATTGATTTGTCGTATAGTGCCGCCACCAAATTGGGTATTACCGCCAAAGGCACCGGCCGTGTTGAAGTCCGGGCTATCAATGCTGACAACTATGCTGCGCAGCCTGATATTCAACCACAGCAAGTGGCGGTGCAAGATAATACGCTGGCGAGTGTTGCGCTGTTTTTGCAGGTGGGGGCTTTCAGTACCTTAAGCAAAGCAGAACAAATTAAACAGCGGATTCAGCAGCAAATCAGCGAGCGGGTGCAGATCAAATCCTTTAATGGACAGGGCGTTCCTTTGTATCGTGTCAGATTAGGCCCGCTGGCGAGTGCCGAAGCCGCTCAACGCATTACACAGCGTTTATTAAGTATGGGGTATCGCGATACCCAATTGATCACCGAACAACACACCAACTGAGAGATAGCATGATTAAATTGTTCAAAAACCTTCTCATTTCCGTTGCCATTATGACAATCAGCACCGCCGGTTTTGCCGGTGTTGTGGTGCCAAAACCGGCCGCGCCGGGCATTGCCGCTGAGTCCTATATTTTGATGGATCATGATAGTGGTGAAGTGCTTGCCGAAAATGCTGCCGATGAGCGGCTGCCGCCAGCGAGTATTACCAAGCTGATGACTTCTTATGTGGTTTCGCATGAGCTTGAAGCTGGCAATATCAAACTCGAAGACGAAGTGCTGATCAGTGAAAACGCCTGGCGCATGATTGGTTCACGCAGCTTTATTGAAGTGAATACCAAAGTGCCGGTTGAGGCATTGCTGCGCGGTATGATTGTACAGTCGGGTAATGATGCCGCTGTGGCGCTGGCAGAGCATATTGCCGGCAGTGAAGAGGTGTTTGCGCAAATGATGAATCAGTATGCGCAGCAGTTGGGTATGACCAACACCAACTTCATGAACTCGACCGGTTTGCCGGATCCAGAGCATTACACGACGGCCCGCGATATTGCGATTTTATCTTCAGCTTTGATTCGTGATTTCCCCGAGCATTACGAATGGTATGCCGAAAAGGAATATACCTATAACGGCATTACCCAGCACAATCGCAACAAATTGCTGTGGCGTGATAACAGTGTCGATGGTCTGAAAACGGGTCATACCGAAGAAGCCGGTTATTGCTTGTCGGCCTCTGCCAAGCGGGATGGTATGAGGCTGATTGCTGTGGTGCTCGGTACAAGCAGTGATAATGCCCGTGCTCAGGAAATCCAGAAATTGTTTAACTATGGTTTCCGTTTCTTTGAAACCCATCCGGTATCTGCCGCCGGCGAAAAAATCACTGACAGTAAAGGTTGGAAAGGTGCTGCTGACACGGGTGATTTAGGTCTGGCACAAGGCTTTTACGTCACCGTTCCGCGTGGTCAATATAAAGATCTGCAAGCTGTCAGCAATTTACAGCAACCCATGATTGCGCCCATTGCTGCTGGTGCGGAGCTGGGTGAAGTTGAAGTGCGTCTTGGTGAAGAAATCATTACCACACAAAAGCTGGTGGCACTGAATGATGTGGAAAAAGGCAGCTGGTGGCGCCGGCTGATTGACAGTCTGTTACTGTTGATTTGGGGCTAATCAGTGCCGGTTGTTTATCTGAATGGCCGTTTTATCGCGGCCGAAGATGCCAAAGTCTCGGTGCTGGATCGCGGCTATCTGTTTGGTGACGGCATTTACGAGGTTATTCCCGTATATCAAAGTAAACCGTTTTTGCTGCAAGGTCATTTAGCCCGTCTGCAACGCAGTCTTGATGGCATTGCGCTGAACAATCCGCTGGATAATGTGTCCTGGGAAACTTTAATTAACGACTTGGTCAGTCAGAACGGTGGCGGTGATCAATCGGTTTATTTACAAATTACCCGGGGCGCGGCGGCCAAGCGTGATCATATTTTCCCTCAGGCAGTATCAGCGGGGATTTTTATCATGAGTAATCCGCTGCATTCAGTGCCAGTCGAATGGCACCAACAAGGCATTCAATGTATTACCGTTGACGATATCCGCTGGCAGCGTTGTGATATCAAGGCAATTGCCTTATTGGCTAACTGCCTGATGAAACAGCGTGCTGAGGAAGCCGGTGCGCAGGAAGCATTATTATTGCGTGATGGCAAACTGACAGAAGGCGCAGCCAGTAATGCCTATGTTGTGCTTGATGGTGAAATAATTACTGCGCCCAGCGGCCCAGAGATTTTATCGGGTATTACCCGTGATTTAATATTGGAACTGGCTGAGCAAGCAGATTGTAAAGTGCAGCAGCGATTTGCCAGTAAAGCAGAATTACGCGGCGCGGATGAAATCTGGATCAGCAGTTCGACCAAAGAGTTGGTGCCGGTAACATTGCTTGACGGCAACCCGGTCGGCACCGGACAGCCCGGACCAATCTGGCAGGATCTGCACCAGCGCTTTCAGCAATACAAAAGCGAGGTATTGGCATGACCACGCCGGAACAACCAGAAACCCTGCTGGAATTTCCCTGTGCATATCCGATAAAAGCAATGGGTGAAAGCAGCGCCGATTTTGATGCGGTTGTGGTGGAAATCATTCGCCGGCATGTGCAGAGTTTGACTGAAAATGCGGTCAGCAGCCGGCAGAGCAGTGGTGGTAAATTCACCTCGGTAACGGTGACCATTGAGGCGACCAGCAAAGCGCAACTGGATGCGATTTATCAGGATTTGACCGATCATCCGCGGATCAAATACGCGCTGTAATGATTATCCGTGATTTGGGCATCAAGCCCTATCAGCTGGTCTGGGCGGATATGCAGCAATTTACCGGGCAGCGACTTGCTGATAGCGAAGATGAATTATGGCTGTTAGAGCATCCGCCGGTATTTACCCTTGGCCGTAATGGCAAAACCGAGCACTTACTGGATACCGATGCGATTCCGGTGGTGAAAACCGATCGTGGTGGTCAGGTGACATATCATGGCCCCGGCCAGTTAATAGGCTATACACTGCTAGATCTGCGCAGGTTAGGTATCGGCGTCCGGCAAATGGTAACCGTGCTGGAAAACACCATTATCGCAGTGCTGGCGGATTTTAATATCAAAGCCGTGGCGCGTGCTGATGCGCCGGGTGTTTATGTCGATCATGCTAAAATTGCCGCTTTGGGTCTGCGTGTTAAAAATGGTGCCTGTTATCATGGCGTCAGTTTTAACATCGATATGGACTTATCGCCATTTGCCCGTATTAATCCCTGTGGTTTTGCCGGTATGGCCGTCACCGATTGCCGGCAACTGGGCATTGAAATCAGCATGGCTGAGGCAAAAACAGCATTCAGCGAGGCATTAACTGCGCAGTTGGCAAAGGTTTAATATGACACAAAGCACCGAAAAACGTGATGTCAAAGCGCTGAAAGGCGAGTCTAAAGTATCGCGTATTCCCATTAAAATTGTGCCCTCTGAGCCTAAGCGTAAACCCAGCTGGATCCGCGCTCAGGCACAGGGACATCCAGAAGTACAACGCATCAAAAAAATGCTGCGTGAGCATAATTTGCATACCGTTTGTGAAGAAGCTGCCTGCCCCAATTTAGGGGAGTGTTTTGCCCACGGTACAGCGACGTTTCTGATCATGGGCAATATTTGCACGCGGCGTTGCCCGTTTTGTGATGTTGCCCATGGCCGGCCGGATCCGCTTGATGAAGCTGAACCGCAGCACTTGGCGCAAACCATTGCCGCAATGCAGCTCAAGCATGTTGTGGTGACATCAGTCGATCGTGATGATTTGCGTGACGGCGGTGCCGGACACTTTTCCCGCTGCATCAGCGAAATCCGCCGCCAGTCTCCACAGACTCGTATTGAAGTGTTGGTACCTGATTTCCGTGGCCGGATGGATGCGGCACTGGAGATTCTGGCGGACAATCCGCCAGATATTTTTAATCATAATCTGGAATCGATTCCGCGCCTGTATAAAGCGGTGCGCCCGGGTTCAGACTATGACTGGTCGCTGGATTTAATCGAACGCTTTCAGCAGGCTCATCCTGAGGTGCCAACTAAATCTGGTTTGATGCTGGGTTTGGGTGAGTCGATTGATGAAGTCAAACAAGTGCTGCGTGATCTGCGCGAACATGGTTGCCGAATGCTGACTTTGGGACAATACTTACAACCCAGTCGTCACCATTTACCGGTTGAGCGATTTGTCACGCCGGAAGAATTCTCAGACCTGGCGGAATTTGCCAAATCGCTGGGTTTTGAACAAGTCGCCAGCGGACCGATGGTGCGATCCTCATATCATGCGGATTTACAGGCAGCCGGAGATTTTGTCGCCTGATCCCAGACCAGGAGGTCAGTGATGCAAACCAATCGTCGTCGTTTTTTGCAAATCGCTGCAGCCGGCACTATGTCGGCAGCACTACCGTTGAGTTTCAGCGCTTGTGCTAAACCAGCCAAAGCCCGTGTTGTAGTGATTGGCGGCGGTTTTGCCGGTGCCACGGCAGCGCGCTATTTAGGATTATGGGCGCCGGATATTGCTGTCACGGTGATTGAACAAAACAGCCAGTTTATTTCCTGCCCGCAGAGTAATCTGGTGTTGAGTGGCAGTCGCAAGCTTAGTGATTTAACGCGGCAATATGACCAACTGGCAGCGCAGCCATCGATTCGCTGGGTACAAAATACCGTCACGGCGATTGACACTGAACAACAGCAGGTACAAACCCAAAATGGCGATAAATTTGCCTATGATCGGCTGATTATCGCGCCCGGTATTGCCCTTAATTACGACAGTTTGCCGATGCTCGACCATGCCGATGCGCAGCAAAAAGTGCCGCATGCCTGGAAAGCAGGGCCGCAAACTGAACTGCTGTACCGGCAAATTCAGGCAATGCCTGCTGGCGGTACGGTGGTGATGACCGTGCCGGCTGCACCCTATCGCTGCCCGCCGGGACCGTATGAACGGGCTTGTCAGATTGCCTGGTATTTAAAACGCCATAACCCGACCGGTAAATTGCTAGTACTGGATGCCAACCCGGATATTATTTCCAAAAAAGCCTTGTTTATGGATGCCTGGCAGCAGCAATATGCCGGCCTGATTGAATATGTACCGACCAGTGCGGTTGAATCGGTTGATGTTGACAATCTGCGTGTTGAAACACTGTTTGATAATTATCAGGCGGATGTGCTGAACGTGATCCCGCCGCAACAAGCCGGGGTTGTTGCCGCCATGGCCGGAGTGATTAATATTGATAACCGCTGGTGCGATGTGGATTTTCGCAGTTATGAATCTACAGCGGTTGCCAATATCCATGTGATTGGCGATGCGGTGGCCGCCAAAACGCCAAAATCCGGCCATATTGCCAATCAACAGGGGAAAATCTGCGCTGCGGCAGTGATTAATTTGCTGCGTGATCAAGCACCGGAAGCCGAGCCGGTTTTCAGCAATACCTGCTACAGCTTTGTTGATGATAAGCAGGCCATGCATGTGGCTAATGTGTATAGATACGATGCTGAGGAACGCGAAATGCTGCCTGCTGATGGTGGCGGCGTATCGCTCAAAGCCAGCGAACAAGAAGGCCTTTATGCCCGTGGCTGGGCTGAAAATATCTGGGCCGATATGCTCGGCGGCAATGGTGTTTAATCAATAAAAGTCGCGGGATGGCGTCAGCGGACTGAGCAGGTATAATGGCCCGCTATTGCAAGTTCCATCATCTGGAAAAATACGAGGTTGTAGATGAGCGATTTTTTACCCGGTCTGGAAGGCGTGCCGGCCACCAAGTCAGCGATTTCTTTTATTGATGGCGAAAAAGGCATCCTTAGTTACCGTGGTTATCCGCTTGAAACCCTTGCCACCAACAGTACTTTTGAAGAAACCACATTGCTGTTGCTGGATGGTGAACTGCCTACCAAAGCCAATTTAAACCGTTTTCAGAAACAACTGCGCGCCAATTACCGGATCAAATATCACATCCGTGAAATGATGCGGCATTTTCCGCATACCGGCCATCCGATGGACATGCTGCAAACCGCGGTTTCCAGTCTGGGTATGTTTTATCCGGGTACTGAATGCCTGACCGATTCCGATGTCTGCGTCGATAAAGATTACGTGCGCAATATGACGGTCAATATTATTGCCCAGATGGCACCACTGGTCGCCATGTGGCAGCACATGCGCCATGGTTATGATCCGATTAATCCGCGTGATGATTTATCGGTCGCTGAAAATCTGTTGTATATGTTCACCGGTAAAGAGCCGGATACGCTGCTGGCGCGGATCATGGATGTTTGTCTGATCCTGCATGCCGAGCATACGCTCAATGCTTCAACCTTTGCGGCGCTGGTCGCCGGTTCGACTCTGGCATCACCTTATAGCGTTATTTCAGCGGCGATAGGTACCTTGTCGGGTCCATTACATGGTGGTGCCAATCAACGTGTAGTCGGTATGTTGCAGGAGATTGGTTCACCGGCCAATGTTGAGGCCTGGGTCGATAAAAAGCTCGCCAATAAAGAAGTTATCTGGGGTATGGGTCACCGCGAATATAAGGTCAAAGATCCGCGGGCGACCATTTTGCACAAGCTGACCACACAACTTATTGAAGAACGTGGTGGCCATTTGGACGACATGTTTGAAACGGCAATGAAGCTCGAAGCCGTTTGTGCGGACCGGCTGGGTCATAAAGGTGTTTACCCGAATGTCGACTTTTATTCCGGCATTTTGTATTCAGAAATGGGCATTCCCGAAGATCAATTTACGGCGTTATTTGCTGTAGCCCGCAGCGCTGGCTGGCTGGCCCACTGGCGTGAACAAATCGCCAACAACCGCATTTACCGCCCAACACAGATTTATGTAGGCCATGCCGAGCGTGAATATGTGCCGATGTCGAAACGCGGTAAGGCGGCAGCTGCCAAAGCCTGAGTATCAGGCCATAATAGTTTTGCTGGCTTCACCGGCAATTTCCCGCACCAGCCGTGGTACCAGATAACCGGGCAGGGCAGCCCGCATGGCGTTGATTAATTGCTGACCCTGCGCCTGCGGCACATCAAAATGCTGTGCACCCTGAACTTTATCCAGTAAATGCAGGTAATACGGTAATACCTGCACCTCACTGAGCCGCTCGCTCAGGTCGATCAGGGTGTCGGCATTATCATTAACACCTTTCAGTAATACTGCCTGATTAAGCAATTCACAGCCAGCCTGACGCAGTTTTTTAAGGCTTATTGCGGTTTCAGTATCAATTTCATTACCGTGATTAGCATGGATCACCATCACAACTTGCAGGCGGCTGTCTGCCAGGGTGCTGAGTAGTTTTCCGGTAATTCGCTTTGGCAATACCAATGGCAGTCTGGTATGGATACGCAGCCGTTTCAGATGGGGGATCTGTTGCAGATCAGCAATCATACTGGCAAGTTTTTGATCACTGAGTACCAGCGGATCACCGCCACTGAAAATCACTTCTTTAATGCTGCTGTCCGTCTTTAAAGCCGCCAGCGTCTGTGGCCACTGACTGGCCAGCGGGTTACTGTCACTGTAGGGAAAATGCCGGCGAAAACAATAGCGGCAATGAATGGCGCAGGCACCGGTGGTCAGCAATAAGGCGCGGCCCTGATATTTTTGCAAAATGCCCGGCGCGCTGACCGCCTGATGATCACCAACCGGATCCAGTGTAAAACCCTCGGCTGGCAAAGCTTCTTCACTAAGCGGAAAGACCTGACGCAGCAGCGGATCGTTGGCATCGCCAAATTGCATTTTATTCAGATAACTTTGCGTGACGCGTAGCGGAAAGTTTTTCAGCAACGCAGCATCCAGCATTGCCAGCTGTTGTTCAAGGCCTAAGCGACGCAGTAATTCAGCCGGATCACTGATTGCGTTGGCGAGTTCTTGCTGCCAGTCAGCAAAGATTACGGCGGCGTTGGATTGCGGTATCATAGCGCGTTTATTTTTGAGAAACAGGCGACGATCGTCCCTTAAAGAGGTTTGCATGGCAACTTATAGTACCAACGAATTTAAAGGCGGATTGAAATTCATGCTGGATGGCGACCCCTGCAGCATCATCGAAAATGAGTTCGTGAAGCCGGGTAAAGGGCAGGCTTTTAACCGTGTCAAATTCCGTAACCTGAAAACCGGCCGTGTGAATGAGCGTACTTTTAAGTCCAACGAAACCGTTGAGAGTGCCGATGTGGTCGAAATGGAGCTGGAATATTCCTACAATGACGGCGAATTCTGGCATTTTATGGACCCAACCACCTTTGAGCAATTTGCCGCCGATGCTAATGCCATTGTCGAATCCAAAGACTGGCTGAAAGAGCAATACACCTATACCGTGACTTTATGGAACGGTGCACCATTGTTGGTGACCCCGCCTAATTTCGTTAATCTGGCGGTGACGGAAACGGATCCGGGTGTGCGCGGTGATACCTCTGGTGGTGGCGGTAAACCGGCAACACTGGAAACCGGCGCGGTGGTACGGGTACCATTGTTCATCGAAGTTGGCGAAATATTACGGGTCGATACCCGTAGCGCATCTTATGTTGAGCGGGCCAAACAATAAATTTTATTGGTTGGCGTTGCAGCGTTTTACATGAGGCAAGCGGACAATATTCGAACGTTACTGAAACGGCGGGCACAGCTATATAGCGATGTCCGCCGTTTTTTTTCTGCGCGTGAGGTGCTGGAAGTGCAAACGCCGGTTTTGTCTCATGCCGCGCCGACAGCCCCGTATCTCGACAGTTTTTTTACCCAGTTCAAACACGGCAATCAACAAACCGATTTGTATTTGCAGACTTCGCCTGAGTTTGCCATGAAACGGCTGCTGGCCGCCGGCAGCGGGCCGATTTTCCAGATCTGTCCGGTATTTCGAAATGCTGAAAACGGGCGGCTGCACAACCCCGAATTCACTATGTTGGAGTGGTACCGTCCGGGGCTGTCATTAGCTGAGTTAATGGCCGAAGTGGATAGTTTGCTGCAACAGTTGTTGTCTACTCCGCCGGCACAACAACTGACTTATCAGCAGGTTTTTGCAGATATTCTGGCCGTTGATGTTTTTGTCTGTGAGATCGATACATTGCGCCAACTGGCTTTAAAGCATACCGCTGGTTTAACAGCTGATTGGCAAACTGATCGGGATGGCTGGCTGGAATTGCTGATGAGTGAGGTGATTGAGCCTGCACTGGCAAAAATGAACCGGCCAGTCATGGTTTATGATTTCCCGGACAGTCAGGCGCAGCTCGCCAAAACCCGGCACAATTCCGAGGGTTATGAAGTTGCGGCGCGTTTTGAAGTTTATGCCGGCGGCCTGGAACTCGCTAACGGCTACGATGAGTTATGTGATGCGGCTATATTGGATGCCCGCTTTGCAAATGATAATCGGCGCCGGCAACAGCAGAATTTACCGGTGATGCCGGTCGACCAGCATTTACTCGGCGCAATGCAATCAGGCTTACCGGCATGCAGTGGTGTTGCCCTGGGACTGGATCGGTTGCTGATGCTGCAACTGGGCAGCACCAACATTGATGAGGTTTTGCCGATTAGCTTTGCTGATGCCTGATTTAAACCTGCATCAGCGATGGTAACCACAAACTCAGCTCTGGCACAGCAATCAGCAACGCCAACACAATCAGTTGAATAAACACAAACGGTATGATGCCTTTATAAATTGCTGTCAGTTTCAGACTGGGCGGCGCACTGGCTTTGAGATAAAACAGCGAAAAACCAAATGGCGGCGTTAAAAACGAGGTTTGCAGATTCATCGCGATCAGCAGTGCAAACCACAGTGGATCCAGGCCTAATACCATGGCAACAGGTGCCAGAACCGGTACCACAATAAAGCAGATCTCAATAAAATCCAGAAAAAAGCCGAGAACAAAAATCAGTAGCATACTGAGGATCAGAAACGTCCATTTGCCGCCGGGCAGCCCTGAGAAAATATCCAGGATCAGCTGATCACCACCCATACCGACAAATACCAGCCCGAACGCAGTGGCACCGATAAAAATAATAAACACCATACTGGTCAGCCGCGTGGTTTTTTGCATGGCATCCTGCAAATTAGCGAGATTCAGCCGTTTATTCAGTGCCGCCAGAATCAAGGCGCCCAGCGCGCCCACTGCAGCCGATTCCGTTGGTGAGGCAACACCGAAAAAGATGGAGCCCAATACGGCGATAATCAGAAATAAAGGCGGCAGCAGGCTTTTCACAACACTTAACGCCAAATGCGGCAGATCCGGATCGTCGTTGGTAATGGCCGGTGCCATTTGCGGATGTCGCCATGCGGTAAAAGCGATATAAGCCATATACGCGACAATCAGCATCATGCCCGGTATCACCGCGCCGATAAATAATTCGCCGACCGGTACGCCAATCACATCACCCAGTAAAATCAGAATAATACTGGGCGGAATGATTTGTCCCAATGTGCCCGATGCCGCAATGGTGCCGCTGGCAAGACTCGGTGCATACCCCCGGTTGAGCATAGCCGGCAGGGCAATCACCGCCATGGTGACGACGGATGCACCAACCACACCAGTGGTAGCTGCCAGCAGCGCACCGACCATCACCACCGATATCGCCAGTCCGCCACGTAACCGGCCGAACAAACGGCCCATTGTCGATAATAATTCTTCAGCAAGCCCCGACTTTTCGAGGACTACCCCCATAAACACAAATAACGGCACCGCGAGCAGCGTGAAATTGGTCATTACCCCCCAGATACGCAGTGGCAGAAGATCAAAAAAACTGCCGCCGAGAAAAATACTGCCAAACAGCAGGGCAATCGCACCCAGAGTAAACGCCACCGGATAACCAACCAGCAGCAGGGCAAACAGCAGCACAAACATTAATAAGGCCCAGACTTCCATCAGCGGGCCTCCGATTGTTTGAGCACTAAAATATTACGCAGCAATTCGCCGATACCCTGTATCAGCAACAGACCAAAGCCAATCAGAATGCTGCTTTTAATCAAAAATCGATAGGGCAGGCCACCCGGGTCCGGTGAACCTTCCTGATACCAGAAAGCATTTTGTACAAATGGCCAGGCGGTTATCAGAATCAGCAGACAAAAAGGTGTCAGAAACACCAGCATACCAATGATATTTATCAGCGCCCGTTGCCGGTCATTGAGCCGTTTGCTGCTGAAAATGACATCAACCCGCACATGATCATCATGTTTTAACGTGTAAGCACCGCCCAGCAAAAAAATCAGGGCAAATAAATGCCACTCTAATTCCTGTAAGGCGACGGTGCCGCTGTTAAATACATAACGCATAAACACGTCATAACAGGTCAGCAGCGCCAGCAGCAGCACCAGCCACGAAATCAGCCGGCCGCTGACCTCGGTAAAGTTATCAATCCGCTGCAGCCAGCGGGGGATCCAATCAGTCATGACTTCGTTATTCTTATAGCAAAAACGTTGAAAGTGTCCCACAAAGCAAAGGCATAGCGCCAGCCGCAGTGATTTAATTTGCCGATACCGATTAGATGATCCTCTGCCGTCCGGGAAATGCTAAAGTAAGTCATCAACTGATTTTTAAGGAGCAAAATCATGCAGATCCATCAAGACAAACCCAACGCCGGTGAACGCACTCAACTGATCCGCTTGTTATATATGCTGTTGTTTGGCCTGATTCTCTATCTGGCGCTGATTGTGCTGGTGGTAGTGGTGATTGTGCAGTTTATTTTTGCGCTGTTTGCTGATGAGGCAAACTCCGGAATTCGCAACTTTTCGCGGGATTTAGCGCAATATATCCACCAAATAACGTTATTTTTGACTTATAACGATGAGCGCCGTCCGTTTCCGTTTAACCCGCTGTACGATGAAGTGGTCAGCCAAGATACCGATCAGGCCGATGAATATGTTGCTGAATATCAGGACATCACCGACAACGAAGATAATAACCAACCCAAAACCTGAAGGAGCCCGGAGCGCCAATGCTGACCGTGATTTCACCTGCCAAAACGCTGGATTTTGACAGTAAACCAACGACTGAAAAATACAGCCAGCCGGCTTTTTTAAAACAATCTCAGGCACTGATAAACGGCCTGAAAAAATTATCGGCGCAGGATGTTGCCAGCCTGATGTCGATAAGTGACAAACTGGCCGGACTGAATGTCGCCCGTTATCAGGAATGGCAAACACCATTCACTCTCGACAATGCCAAACAGGCTTTGCTGGCATTTAAAGGTGATGTTTATACCGGTCTTGATGCTGAAACACTGGATAAAAAAGGGCTGGATTTTGCGCAGGATCATCTGCGTATTCTGTCCGGTTTATACGGGGTGCTGAAACCACTGGATTTGATGCAGCCATACCGTTTGGAAATGGGCACCAGGTTTGCGGTGAACGGCAAAAAAGATCTGTATGACTTCTGGGATAGCCAGATCCGTGAAGCGCTTATTGCCGAGCCAGCGTTTAAAGACAAAACGCTGATTAATCTGGCATCTAACGAATATTTTAAAGCTGTGGATGCCAAGCACCTGGATGCCAGCATCATTACGCCGGTATTTAAAGACTGGAAAAACGGCCAGTACAAAATGATCAGCTTTTACGCTAAAAAAGCGCGTGGTTTGATGAGTCGTTTTATTATCGATCACAAAATCGATAAGCCAGCAGCGCTGAAAGACTTTGATTACGAAGGTTATCGCTACAGCGCTGAGATGAGTAAAGGCAACGACTGGGTATTTATCCGCGATCATGACTGATGGGCTGACAGGCGTTTAATCATGTATTCAACAAGGAAGTTGATAAAAATTGTCTGGCTGATAATTGGCCTGTTGATAACGCCGCCTCTGATGGCATTGTCTTTCACCGATGCTGAGCAGGCGTTTATTGACGAACTTGCCAGTATCCGTATGTGTGTGGACCCGGACTGGTTACCCTATGACGGTATTGACCAGCAGGGCCGGCATATTGGCATCATGTCCGATTTTCACCGGTTGTGGTCTGAAAAAATCGGCATCCCTGTTGAACTGGTGATTACCGACAACTGGCAACAATCATTGGAATTTGTCCAGGCAGCGCGCTGCGATATTCTGTCCAGCGCTCAAGATACGCCGGAACGTCAGCATTATTTGACGGTGACCCGGCCGTTTATCTTTTATCCGTTTTCTATTGCCACACATCCCGGCGATCAGTTTGTTATCAATCTGGGTCAAATAAAAGAACGAAAGTTTGTCATTGTGCAGGGCTATTACGGTGTCGACATTCTGCGCCGTGCTTATCCTGAGCTTCAACTGTTAACCGTCGATTCACCCCGCGCCGGATTAAAACTGGTCGAGACCGGACAGGCTTATGGTTATATCGATACGGTGCCGACCATTAATTATCAGATGTTGCGCCACGGTATTTCGCACCTGAAAATTTCCGGTGTACTGGAACAACAATACGCCATGTCGGTGGGGATTGGCCGGCATATGCCGGAACTTGAAAAGATTTACGATAAAGCGATTGCCAATACCTCTGAGCTCGAGCGGCAGAAAATCCTCAAAAACTGGTTGTCGGTAGAATTTCAGTCACCGATAAACCATGCCTTGTTGTGGCAAATAATCATAGCCGTTTTATTGCTGATTGGGTTGTTGTTGTATCGTTTCCGAGCGGTGCATAAACATAATCAGCGCTTGAAACATATGAATGCTGAACTTGCCCATATGTCACAAAATGACCAACTGACCGGTATTGCCAATCGCTATCTTTTGCATCAGCGGCTGCATCAGGAAATGAATGCCAACCGGGTTGCTCACCACAGTTTCAGCATTATGATCATGGACGTCGATAACTTTAAAAATATCAATGATGACTATGGGCATGATATCGGTGACCAGGTTATTCAGGAGATCGCGACATTGCTGACCGCCATGATCCGGGAACAGGATCTGGTCGGTCGCTGGGGCGGTGAAGAATTTCTGATCATTTGCCCACAAACGTCTCAGCATGGTGCGATGCAACTGGCGGAACAGATTCGTCAGCAGATCCAGCGGCATCAGTTTGTTGTTGCTGCAGCCATGACTGTTAGTATCGGCGTCAGTGAATATCTGCCTGGTGAAGATATCAACGCTTGTATTAAGCGGGCGGACGAAGCGCTGTATCAAGCCAAAAATACCGGCCGTAATCAAACCATACTGGCACCACTGCCGGCTGCAAACTGATGTCACAGCGATTGTTTTTTGCGTTGTTGCCGGATACTGTGGCAATAAATGAAATCATGGCGATTCAGCAGCAATTACCGGCGGATAAGCTGCGGCTGTACAGTGCGGAGAATTTGCACCAAACGCTGGTGTTTTTGGGGGAGTTTGCCGAGCCAAAACTGATGGATTTAATCAGCGCTTGCAATACGGTTCAGATACCGCCTATCAG
>CAMPHB010000004.1 GCA_946885755.1 uncultured Methylophaga sp.
ACCCCACCCATGGCATATTGCCATCAGCAAAAACCTGTTTAATCGCACCCAGCTCCGCCAAATCACCAACTGGCGTACTGGTACCATGCGCATTGATATAGTCGATTTTGTCATTGCGCATGGTTGACATTGCCAGTTGCATACAGCGCTGTGCACCTTCACCAGATGGCGCAACCATGTCGTAACCATCAGAAGTCGCACCATACCCCGTTAGTTCGGCGTAAATTTTGGCGCCACGGGCTTTGGCATGTTCGTAATCTTCCAGCACCAGCACACCACCGCCGCCGGCGATAACAAAGCCATCACGGTCAGCATCATAGGCGCGCGAGGCTTTTTCCGGTGTATCGTTGTATTTGGTAGACAATGCGCCCATGGCATCAAATAACGAGCTCATTGACCAATGCTCTTCTTCTGCGCCGCCGGCAAACACAATATCCTGTTTGCCCAGTTGGATTTGCTCCATAGCGTTGCCAATGCAGTGTGCGCTGGTCGCACAAGCCGATGACATGGAGTAATTCACACCTTTAATTTTGAAAGGTGTCGCAAGGCAAGCCGAGGTAGTACTGCCCATCACCTGCGTCACGCGGTATGGACCGATACGTTTCAGGCCTTTTTCACGCAGAATATCAGCTGCTTCCACCTGATTAGCTGATGATGCCCCACCGGAGCCCATAATCAGACCGGTGCGCGGGTTAGAAACCTCTGCTTCAGTCAGTCCGGCGTCAGCAACTGCCTGCTGCATAGCAATATATGCATACGCCGCGGCATCGCCCATAAAACGCAATACTTTGCGATCGATATATTCTTTAAAATCAATATCGAAGTAGCCGGCAACATGACTGCGAAAACCCATGTCGGCATAGACTTGTTTAAATTTGATACCGCTTCGGGAAAGCCGCAGCGATTCACTGACCGTTGCCGCATCCAGTCCTAAACAGGAAGTTACCCCCAAACCGGTTACTACTACACGTCGCATCGTCATATCCTAAAAATCATCCGTAGAGGTAAATAAACCGACCCGCAGATCTTTGGCAACGTAAATTTCGCGACCATCAACCGAGACGGTGCCATCCGCAATCGCCAACACCAGTTTGCGGGCAATGACCCGCTTCAGGTCGATTTTGTAGGTTACTTTTTTGGCTGTCGGCAATACTTGCCCGGTAAATTTAACTTCACCGGAACCCAGTGCCCGGCCACGTCCCGGATTACCATCCCAGGCCAGAAAAAAGCCGACTAGTTGCCACATTGCATCAAGGCCTAAGCAGCCTGGCATGACCGGATCACCCGGGAAATGGCAGTCAAAGAACCATAGATCCGGATGAATATCGAGTTCGGCGATGATCTCTCCCTTACCGTAAGCGCCTCCGGTATTGGCGATATGACTGATGCGATCCATCATCAGCATGTTCGGGACGGGCAGTTGAGCATTGCCGGGGCCAAACATTTCGCCGTGACCGCACTGCAATAGCTCCTCGTAGGAAAATGATGCTTGCTTACTCATGAAAACTCTTGATTATCCCCTCAATTGGGCACGCTATGATAGCACGATCCCACCCAGCGCAGAAAAGCAGCAAAGCCGCTAAAAAAAAGCCACGGCCGGCTGGCCGTGGCTAAGTTCAATCAATTAGCTGGTATTTAGTTAGTTGCCACAGTGGCAGAGGCTTCCGGTGCCTGTACATCCAAACCTTCAAGCAATAAGCCCATGCTGTTCAAAATACGATACATCGCATAGGTTTCATCATATCGCGCTTCAGTTAACGAAATCCGTGACCGGAACAATTCATTTTCTGAATCCAGCAAGTCCAGCAAAGTCCGCTGACCAAGACTGAATTGTTGTTGATATGCATCGCGGGTTTTTTCAGCAGATTCGGCATACTTTTCAAAATACACCATCTGATTACGCACAGTTTGCAGCGCATTCCATGACAGGCGAGTGCTCTCTTCTACCTGACGGTGAGTATTGTTACGGATTTCAGCAGCTTGATTAATCAACGCTGCGGTTTCTTCGCGCCGGGCCTGATCACGACCACCGTTATACAGGTTGTAACGCAATCTCAGCATCGCCTGAAAGTCACGATCTGAGCCACGAACGGCATCGATATTGTTGTCTTGCCGGGCACCAACTTCAAAATCCAATCGCGGAAAGAATGGCGCTAAAGCCGTGTCATGCTGATAATTGGCAGATTCAACGTCGGCGTTGGCTGATTTCAACGTCGGATGATTATTAATCGCCATATCAATCGCTTCTTCTACCGACGCGGGTATCAAAGCCGCCGGTGAATCCGGATCACTGAGTGAAGTCGGCATGATGCCCACCACGCGCAGATAATTGGTTTCGGCATCACGTAAATTGCTCTGCTCGGCCATCAGATTAGTCTCTGCCAGAGACAAACGACCCAGACTTTGATCAACATCAGCACGGCGACCTACCCCCCGCTCAGCACGCAGCAGGATCTGGTCATGTGTACGTTGGTGTGCTTCCAGATTGTCATACGCCAATTCAACAATTTTCTGCCGGCGTAACACATTCAGGTAGGCATCAATTGCTTCCAAAGCCGTGTTTTCAGCGGCACTGTAAACGGTATGAGCTCGCGAATTGGTTCGGGCTTCCTGCCGATTGACTTCATTTGAGGTCTGCATGCCGTCAAATAACATTTGTCTCGCATTCAGACTGGCTTCATTACGGTTATAACCAACACTGTCACCATTTGCAGGGTTGTTACGGGTGGCAGGATTACTGGTGCGCTCATAACCAGTTCCAAGAGCTAAATCCAAGGTTGGGAAATAACCGGCACGCGCCTGATCGATTTCTTTTGAGACGGCGTTACGTTCATGTACCGCAGACAAAACATCCGGGTTAGTCTTTAAAGTGGTATCAACTGCCTCACGCAAAGTTTCGGCAGAAGCCACATTGACACCGGCAATTAACGGGATGACAAAAATTAACGTTTTCATAATGCATGTCCTATTACTTATGAGCTGTGTTGCTTGCGGCATCCCCTCACTCAACACAAAATTATTAACCAAACTTATTATTAAGTTTTTCCTTAAACGTGCTGAATCCAAGTATATGCCTAAATTCAGCGTAAAAACACTAGCGTAAATCGCGAAATACTATCGCCAGCGACAAACGATCCGGCAAATTCATTTTTTGAAAGATAGTTGTTAAATGTGCTTTGACGGTTCGTTCTGTAATATTCATTTTGCGGGCAATCATTTTGTTGGTGGCGCCATGGCTAACCAACGCTGCTACTTCACGTTCTTTGGGCGACAAACTGTCAGCTGCCCTGCGATGTGCATCATCAATTTTTGGTGCATGGTTCATTTCATCAATCAAATCAGCAATCAGATGTCGTTCAACCCATACCTCACCCTGCAAAATCAGATGAATGGCGATCCGCAATTTATCCAGCGGCAGATCTTCATTGAAATAGCCGCGTGCACCTTGTTTTAGGGCAGCGATCTGTATTGACACCGGTTGTTGCGGGCCAACAATCAAAATACGACTATTTGGCGCAGCAGCTTTTAAAGCAATCAAGGCATCAGTCTGATGGGCATCAAGCAAACTCTGCTCACAAATCAACATATCGGCAGCCTGCAGAGAAACGGCTTGCTGCATGGCGTGAATATCACGATAGGCAAAACACAAATATTCTTTATGCAGTGCTGTTGTTATTTCGCGCGCTTTGTCAGCGTCAGCAAAGGCAAGATACACCCGGGTTTGTTCGGTTAAATGCTGATTCATTTCAATACCCATACACTAGCGTTCCCGCAAGGCTTCATTTTTAGCTTTCAGGATGGGTTTTAGTAAGTAATCCATCACTGTTTTCTTGCCGGTCAGAATATCCACTGTAACCGTCATACCGGGGATAATTTCTAAATTGCCTTTACTGCTTTCAATCTGATTTTTGGTGGTACGCAGATAAATCAGATAAAAACTTTCATCCTTGTCATTGGTGATGGTGTCAGCACTTATTCGCTCTAATCTTGCCGGCAAACCACCGTAAATCGAAAAGTCATAAGCGGTGAATTTCACCATAGCATCCTGCCCCGGACGCAAAAATGCAATATCTGCAGGCCGAATATGTGCTTCTATCAATAAGTTATCTTCAACCGGCACGATTTCTACCAGATCCTCACCGGGTTGGATGACACCGCCAACCGTATTGATCAAAATACGTTTAATCGTGCCTTTAACCGGCGACCGCACTTCGGTACGAGTCACACGGTCTTTAAGCGCTGAGGTGCTTTCCTGGGTGCGCTTAAATTCAGCTTTAACCTCACTAAGCTCGCGAGCTGCTTCCGTTTGGAAACGTATCCGTTCTTCTGCAATTTTGCGTCTGACTTCATCTAAGGCGGATTGAATTCTTGGAATCGCCAAACGATTGGCATCCATCTCACCACGTAACTCGTTAACCGTACGTTTCAGCCGAAGTATTTCTACTTCAGACATAACGCCTTCAGCAACTAACGGTTCAGACATCATTAATTCTTGATTACTGAGCTCATAACTGCGCTGCAATTGTTGTTGTTTTGCATTGCGTTCAACTAATTCCTGCTGACGCTGTTCTGCTTGTTGCTGTAAAACGCTAATAGTGCTTTCTAAACGGCGCTGTCTCGATGCATAAAGTTCCTGTTCATCCGCAGCCAGAATAGGCTGTTCAAATAATAGTTTTTCAGGCAATACGAGCGGTTTACCCTCACTCTCAGCTTCTAACCTTGCAACTCGCGCCATCAATTCCCAATATTTCAGCTGTGTTTCGCGGAATGATGATGAAAAACGGGTGTCATCAATTTTCATCAACACATCACCTTTTTCCACCAGCTGACCTTCAGCAACCAGAATTTCGTTGACGATGCCGCCTTCAAGGTTCTGTACCACCTGCAAACGGCTTGATGGCACAACTTTGCCTTCACCCCGGGTGACTTCGTCGATTTCGGTAACGTTGTCCCACCAGCCTGAACAAATAAAAAACAACTCCGTCAGAATCAGCAATGAATGGCCGCCACGATGTGCTGATTCCATTGTCGCTGAGCTGACCTCAGACATAAATTCAATATCATCAGGATGCGTACGCTTAAACAATCCCATGATTTATCCTTTTGAAACCCGGATATGACCGCTTTTCAGTGCCGTCATAATCTGCTCGCGCGGCCCATCCGCTACCAGCCGCCCCTGATCCATTACCAGGATCCGATCTACCAGACTGAGTAATGATGCCCGGTGCGTAACCAAAAACAGCGTTTTGCCTTTGATGACCTCACTTAATTTTGCTTTAAAACGTTCTTCAGTGCTGTTATCCATGGCATTGGTTGGCTCATCAAGCACCAATACCGGGGGATCCATTAACAATGCGCGGGCCACTGCAACACTTTGTCGCTGACCGCCGGATAACCCCTCGCCACGCTCACCAACCGGCATATCAAAACCCGCTGGATGCCGGTTCACAAAATCAGTGACACCAGCAATTTCCGCTGCGCGTAATACCGCGGTATCTTCAGCAAACGGGGCACCCATGGCGATATTGTCCCGAATACTGCCAAAAAACAGCACCACATCCTGCGGCGCATAGCCCATGCTGTGGCGTAAATCGACCGGATCAATCTGCCGGATATCGGTGTTATCAAGCAAAATTGAACCTTCTGACGGTTCGTACAAACCCAACAGCAATTTTTCGATAGAGCTTTTACCGGAACCAATCCTGCCAATAACAGCCACTTTTTCGCCGGGATTAATTTTGAAACTAACTTCCGTTAACGCATCCATAGGTTGTTCCGGATAACGAAAACTGACGTTTTTAAACTCAATGCCGCCCTGAAAAGCAGGCCGGTGTAAAAATTCACGGCCACTTGGCCGTTCAACTGGCAGGCTCATCATTGAGTTTAATGAGCTTAGTGCCGCTTTAGAATGGTGGTAGCGGGTCAAAATCGCTGCCAGCTGACTCATCGGTGCTAACGCCCGGCCGGTCAGAATGGTGCAGGCGATCAGCGCCCCCATGGTGATTTCATTTTCACTGATGAGATAAACGCCATAAACCACGACAGCAATGGTCGTCATTTGTTGAACAAAACTGGTGAGATTAATCGCCGTGGTCGACAGCAACCGGGCACGCTGACTATAGCGAGCGATAAAACCAATAGTCTGTTCCCATTTACGCTGGATTGGCGTTTCCGCTCCAATGCTTTTAATGGTTTCCAGACCGGTCAGTGTTTCAATCAGCGTGGCACTTTTTTGTCCTGAATGACGGAATAAATGCTGAATCGTCCGGCCCAGCGGGATTTGAATAATAAGACTGATCAAAATAGTAATAGGAATGACCGCCAGCGGAATATAAGCCAGGTTACCGGCCAGCATCCATATCACCGCGATAAACAAAAACGCAAACGGCAAATCAATCAGTGTTGTCAGGGTTGCAGAGGTAAAGAAATCACGAAATGACTCAAATTCCTGCATGCTGTTGGCAAACGAGCCGACCGAGTTGGAGCGTGCTGACATTTTGATGCCCATGACACGTTCAAAAATCGTCGATGACAACATTACATCTGCCCGTTTACCGGCCATATCGATAAAGTAGCCACGCAAGGTTCGGAGCAGAAAATCAAAAATAAACACCGTGGTAACGCCAATCGCCAATACCCATAGTGTCGACAAGGCGTGATTTGGCACCACCCTGTCATACACATTCATAATAAACAGCGGTGAAGCCAGGGCAAATAAATTGACCAGAATCGAGGCAACAAAAACCTCGCTGTAGATTGGCCAGAAGCGCATGATCGTGCCCCAGAACCAATGACCAGCACGTGGCACTGCGCTGGTTTCTGTGCGCTTGTCAAAGTGATGCGCTGGTTTGATGAAAATCGCATAACCGCTGTACTGTTTTTCCAGTTCACTGATATCGATTTCGCTTTCACCACTACCGGTTTCCGGAAAAATAACTGTCGCAGTTTTACCTTTGATGGCGGTCAGGATGCAGGCAGTTGTGTTATCGAGCAGTAATACCGCGGGCAAGACAAATGCAGAGATTTTGCGCAGCGGACGTTTAACGGTCTTGGCGGATAAGCCGGCGCGCTCGGCGGCGCGGCTGAATAAAGACGGCGTCAGTTTATTATCGACCAGCGGCAGACCGGCAACCAGCGAGTCCGCACTGTGCGGCTTGTTCAGCATTTTTGCCAGTAATAACAAACAGCCCAGCAAAGGATCATCAAGTGTTTGACGGCCCTCTTCCGTGCGCCATTGCGTTTTGTCATTAAGCTTGGTGACTTGCTCGGTTTCCATCGAAATCCATTATGCCAGATGAAAAATGTGATGAGTCTCACAGTTTTTTACTTTACTGTAAAGTGATTCACCCTTAATCTCAACATTAGCTTATAACATCAGAAAACTACAGGGAATATTCTATATGGCTTATATACGCCGGAACGCACAGGGAGAAATCATCGCTGTGTTTGATGCACCGCAAACCGATGCCAATGAATTTATGTCACCTAATGCACCGGAATTATTGAAGTTTTTGGGTCAGAATAATGATGTCAATGCCGCGCGGACATTATTGTCGAGTTCAGATCTGGCCCTCATCCGGGTATTGGAAGACTTGATCAATACGCTGATTGATAAGGGTGTTATTTTATTTACCGATCTGCCGCCGGCAGCACGCGAAAAACTCGCCAATCGCGAAAAATTCCGCGACCATTTGAGCAGTCTGGAAGATCTGATGAACGAAGATCCAGGGCTGCTTTAGCGCTTACTTTTTGCGCTGTCGACGAACAGTCTGCTGACGTTTTTCCTGCTGCTTCTGGCTAGCCTGATGTTGTTTCTCACGAAACGGATTGTCACTGGTTTTGAACTCGACCATCACCGGTGTGCCGTGCAATTTCAGCGCCGTGCGGAAATAATTCTCAAGATAACGACGGTAACTTTGCGGTGTAGCTTCGGTCTGGTTGCCATGAATGATAATGCGCGGCGGATTTTTGCCACCCAGATGTGCATAACGGAATTTAATACGCCGGCCATTTACCAGCGGCGGCGGATGATCGGCAACCGCATCTTCCAGTGCCCGGGTTAAACGCGGTGTTGGAATTTTACTCAGCGCCGAACCATAGGCTTGTTTAACTGATTTAAATAGTAAGCCCACACCACTGCCATGCAGTGCAGAAATAAAATGGGTTTTGGCAAAACTCAAAAACGGCAAACGCCGTTCGATATTCGTTGCTACCCACTCGCGCTCCTGTTTTTCCAGTCCGTCCCATTTGTTGACTGCAATCACCACAGCCCGGCCACTTTCAATAATAAGACCTGCCAGATGCAGATCCTGCTCGACGATACCTTCCTGCGCATTGAGCACCAGCATCACCACATTGGCGGCTTCAATTGCCTGCAATGTTTTAACAATACTGAATTTTTCCAATGCTTCCGACACTTTGGAACGACGGCGCACACCGGCAGTATCGATCAGGGTGTAAAGCGTATCGTCTTTTTCAAACGGAATATAAATACTGTCGCGGGTCGTGCCCGGCTCATCAAAAGCAACAACACGTTCTTCACCGAGCAGGCGATTGACCAGCGTGGATTTACCGACATTGGGCCGGCCAACCACCGCCAGCCTGATCCGGCCATCTTCTTCATCAACGATGTTGTCTGCTTCGGGCAATGCCGTATCAGGCAAAGATTTGACAATGCGTCTTAGCAACCCATCAATACCACGGCCCTGTGCCGCCGAAATCACTTCCGGTTCACCCATGCCCAGTGAATAAAAATCAGCGGCAGCGATTTCCCGCTGTTCACCCTCGGTTTTATTAATCACCAGCATAACCGGCTTGCCAACATTGCGCAGCAGTTGGGCAATTTGTTCATCAGATGGTGAGCGACCATGACGGCCATCAACCAGAAACAGGATCAGATCCGCTTCATCAATCGCCAATTGCGCTTGCTTACGCATCAGTTCAGCCATGTTGTCACTCTGATCGGTCAGGCCACCGGTATCAATCAGAATAAATTCAGCATCGTCATGACGCACCTGTCCGTATATACGATCCCGGGTCAGGCCAGCAAAATCAGCGACCAAAGCATCACGACTACGGGTCAAACGGTTAAATAATGTCGACTTGCCAACATTCGGACAGCCCACCAGGGCAACAACTGCTTTCACTTATGGGGTCTCAATAGCCGTTAAACGACCGTCACTACTCATGACATATAAAATACCGTCAGCTACGACCGGTTGACTGGTAATAGGCGCATCGCCTAATTCTTGGCGGGCAACAAAACGGCCGTCGGAACGGGCGATCCAATGCAAATAACCTTCCAGATCACCAACAACAATGTATTCACCAACAATTGCCGGCGCCGTCACATCACGGCGCAACAAACGGGTTTGTCGCCATAAAGAATCGCCGCTGCCATCTTGTATTGCCCAGACATAACTTTCTTCGTCAGTGATGTAAACTGCTTCTCCCAGCGCCACGTCAAAGCCTTCCTGAGATGAGATCTCACGTTCCCAGATCTGGTTACCTGTCTGAATATCCAGTGCTGCGAGATTGCCCTGATAAGCAGCGGCATACACCGTGTTGTCAATGACTTGCAGATCAGCATCAATATCTACCAGACGCTCCAGTTCAGTCCGTCCGCGCGGCACAGCGACACTTTTTTCCCAGATAACTTTGCCGTCTGTCAAAGACAGTGCGACCAGTTTGCCGTTGTCATAACCCGCCAAGGCCCGGTCACCGACAATTTCCGGGGCGCTGACACCACGCAAACTGAGCAGTGGCACACTCCGTTGATAATTCCACAGCACTTTGCCGTCAGTTGCAGAAAGCCCTGTCACCCGGCCATCAGCAGTCCGCACCACCGCGACATTTTCATCCGCTTTAGGCGGTGCCAGTACTTCACTGCTCAGTTTTTGCCGCCAGAGAATGTCACCATTACTATCATCAAGGGCGATGACTTCACCCTGTTGTGAACCTATGAGAATCTTGCCGGCACCACCGCCAACGCCCGCAGCAACCGTGACATCCAATTCCTGGCGCCAGACACTTCGGCCGCTCTCCGCTTGATAACTGCGGACATCACCTTCTGAATCAACCGTGATAATGCGGTCATTTTGCAGCCAGGGAGATAAATCAGAATAAGTATTGACTGCACCATCACCAGTGTTTTCTTGCCAAAGAATCTCCGGCTCAAACTCTGGTGTAAATTCTACCAATGGCTCGGGGGGGGCTTCGTAGACTTCTTCAACAAACAAATATTCAATGGCGCCACAACCAGACAAAAAAGCGACCAACAGGGAAACGGTGAAAAAGTGTTTGATACTCATTTGACGGCCACATCATCACGTTTCATTTGCAGCAAACCATGACGTGGATCGTTGCTGCTGACATTATTCATCGCACTTTGATAGGCTTTCTGCGCTTGTTCTGCCGAACCTTGCGCTGCAAAAATATCGCCTTGTAATTCTGTAAATAAAGACGCGAAGCCTTTAGTCTGCGCATTCTCAGTCAGTTGCATTGCGGCATCAAAATCACCGGCGTCCATTTTCAGACGTGCCAAACGCAATCGTGCCAAGTCCTGTTGCGCCGCCAGTTCCGCATTATCAACCACCCAATGAAGCTGCTCTACAGCGGCATCTGAATCGTCATTATTGGCAAGCTGCGTGGCCATTTCAGTGGTTGCAAAAACTGCATAAGGCGTTGACGCATAATCAGTTTGCAGTTGACTGACCGTTGTTTGTGCTGCTTGTAAATCACCTTCACTCATGGTGACCAGCGATTGCTGATACATTACCGCTGCTTGTTCAGCTTGCGCCGCCTGATAACTGAACCAATACCGACTGCCAAAAATGGCCACAATACCCAGTGCAACACCGGCGGCAACAGCCAGACCGTTTTCACGCCACCATTGTTTTATCGCTTCACTTTTTTCTTCATCGGACGCGTAAATATCCATTCTGACTCCTGTTTTGTCCGGTCAGCGCCGGGCAGATCATCGTTAAAAAAAATGATGAGTTTAGAGGTGTTTTCTATCGGCTTGAGGCAAAGCCGTAACAGACACATCAAACGAACGATGGGGGTGGACACGCTGAATAAATTGCACTTTTTTTGCGCACACCATGCACCAGCCGGGTATCGCCAACTATCTATCTAATTGTTTTTATTGAAGTTGTCTAAATTGGTGCAATATTTGCTGTTTTGGTGCCGCAGCAATACAACAATTAAAAGGAAACAACCGTGCAAACTTCAACTGATGTGTTATTTATCTTGCTGGGTGCCATTATGGTACTGGCAATGCATGCCGGCTTTGCATTTCTCGAAGTCGGAACTGTCCGCAAAAAAAACCAGGTTAACGCGCTGGTGAAAATTATTACCGATTTCGGCGTGTCGACCATTGCTTATTTCTTTATCGGTTATGGCATCGCCTATGGCCTGAATTTCCTCCAGCCATCACCGATGTTAGTGGAAAATAACGGCTATGCGCTGGTCAAGTTTTTCTTTTTACTGACTTTTGCTGCAGCGATCCCGGCGATTGTTTCTGGTGGTATCGCTGAACGGGCCAAATTTTATCCACAATTAATTGCCAGTTTCTTCATCGCCGGGTTCGTTTATCCATTGTTTGAAGGTATCAGCTGGAATGGTTTATTTGGCATGCAAGCATGGCTGACCGAAAGCTTCGGTGCCCCGTTTAATGATTTTGCCGGTTCAATTGTTGTTCATGCTATCGGCGGCTGGATCGCTTTAGCAGCTGTTCTGCATTTGGGTCCGCGCCATGGCCGCTATGGTAAACAAGGCGAAATTTTTGCCCATCCGCCGTCAAGTATTCCTTTTCTGGCGTTAGGTGCCTGGATCCTGACCGTCGGCTGGTTTGGCTTTAATGTCATGTCTGCACAACAAATCGAGGGCATCAGCGGTATCGTTGCTGTTAACTCGCTGATGGCCATGGTTGGCGGTACACTGGCCGCGTGTTTGATGGGTCGTAATGATCCGGGCTTTGTCCACAATGGTCCGCTGGCAGGTTTAGTGGCTATTTGTGCTGGCTCTAATGTTATGCACCCGCTTGGTGCATTGGTCACGGGTCTGATTGCCGGTGGTTTATTTGTCTATACTTTCACCCTGGCACAGAATAAATGGAAAATTGATGATGTATTAGGTGTCTGGCCATTGCATGGATTATGCGGTGTCTGGGGCGGTATTGCTGCCGGTATTTTTGGGCAGTTGGCATTAGGTGGTTTAGGTGGTGTCAGCCTGATTTCACAGCTGATTGGCACTGCCGTCGGTGTCACCATTGCCTTTGTTGGTGGCTGGATCGTCTACGGACTGTTGAAAAAATTCATGGGGCTGCGTTTGACGCAGGAAGAAGAATATAACGGTGCTGATTTAAGTATTCACAAAATCAGCGCTAACCCAGTCAACGATTAGCTTAAAGGGCTTGTATATCTTTTATCTCCGCCTCTGTTGTGAGCTGAAAAATCGTCACCAGCAGTGGTGGATATGAAAGATAAACAAGCCCTTCGGGATGCTGAAATTCAGCGGTCCTTAAACTACCATCCCCGGCGCCATGCCGCCACGGGAAATTTTCATAAATGAATCGCTTGCTCTACCACGTCACGCTGCAAATGCGGCGCAAAATAGCTGATAAACGCATAACTGTAGCGGCGTAAATAGCTGCCTTTGCGAATACCGATATGGGTGGTACTGGGCTGAAATAAACCACTGGCATCAATAGCCTGCAGTGGTGCATCTTTGGCCGGATCAAACGCCATGCTGGCAATAATGCCGATACCAAGCCCGAGTTCGACATAGGTTTTAATGACATCGGCATCGGTGGCGGTAAACACCACATTGGGCTTTAAACCCTGCTCAATAAACGATTGATCCTGCTGCGCGCGGCCAGTAAAACCCATGACATAGGTCAGGATTGGATACTGCGCAACATCGGCCAGCGTGACTTTTTTCAGCGACAATAAAGGATGATCCGGCGGCATGATAATGCTGCGGTTCCACTGATAACAGGGCAGGATCGCCAGATTATCAAATTGCGATAAACCTTCAGTGGCAATGGCCATATCCACTTTGCCCAATGAGGCCATTTCGGCGACTTCCGGCGGTGTGCCCTGCACCATATTTAAATGTACACCCGGATAATCCGCTGCGAATTTCTGAATGGCGGCCGGCAGGGCATATCGTGCCTGCGTGTGTGTGGTGCCAATCGACAAAGTGCCTTTTTGCTCATGGCGGCTATCGGCGGCTAAAGCTTTGAGGTTTTCGACTTCCTGCAAAACTCGTTCGGCGGTTTCCAGCACCGATTCACCAACGGCGGTAATGCCGGTCAAGCGTTTGCCATGGCGTTCAAATATTTTCAGGCCAAGTTCGGTTTCCAGTGCCTGAACCTGATTACTGACACCAGGTTGTGAGGCATACAGTGCTTGGGCGGCCGCAGATATACTTAAACCACGGCGGGCAATTTCACGGATGTATTTGAGCTGTTGAAGTTTCATGGCTTATTGATAATTTTTATCAAGACAAGCCAATATTATTGATATCTAAAATATAAGGCAATGATAGAGCGAGAGAGTCAAATACCTACACCGTTATTGTGGATTACTGGTGTTGTGTAATAAGCAGCGGATTGCGGCTGACATACTTGTTCAACACAGGGTTGCCAGGCCAGCGTCATCATGCCGGGCTGGTTCATAACATAAAATTCAGTCGCTTGAGGCTGCGGTATTGACTGCAATTGTTGAGGTTGCTGCTGAACCGTTGCAGAGAAATTGATTGCATTTGTCTGCAACAGGCAAAAAGTCAACAATGCCGAAGTTAAAGCAGTTATAAACAACAAACGATGGTAGGTCGTCATACTTGTCTCTCTGTATTTCTGCGAGTTTTAAAGCGACTTTCAGCGATCATCCGTGAAAGAAACGTGAATGATTTTTTTAGCTGCAAAATGCTGCCAATGAAGTATTTCTGAAATTAGCTATATAACTTATTTGTATATAGATAGATGAAATTATTGATTGTGTGAATAATATCAGCTGGTAAACTTGCGCCATTTTCAAGGGTGTAAGGTCACAAAATGGAGTGGGGATTTTTACTGGCAGGCCTCTTTGTCGGCATTATGGTCGGGATGACCGGTGTTGGCGGTGGCTCTCTGATGACGCCGCTCCTGATCTTCGGTTTTGGTATTCAGCCGGCGATCGCAGTAGGAACAGACTTGCTGTTTGCGGCCATTACCAAAGCCGGCGGCATTTGGGCTTATTGGCGCCATGGTGTGGTCAAATGGTCGGTCGTTGCCAAGTTAGCAGCCGGTAGTTTGCCGGCGACATTATTGGTTTTATGGTACCTGAGCAGTAATGGCACCGAAGGTGGTCAGCATGATCAGCTGATCACCACGGCGCTTGGTATCGCACTGATTCTGACATCCAGTGCCTTATTATTAAAAAGCTGGCTGGGTGGTATTTTGCAGGCGCGCGCCGGACACCCGGTAGTCAATGCTTTATATAAATTACGTGAAGATGCGCAGCATAAAACGCTGGCAACAATTATTACCGGTGCGGTAATTGGTGCAATGGTGACATTATCTTCAGTGGGCGCCGGTGCACTCGGCGCGGTGGCATTACTGTTCCTGTATCCGCGTATGAAAGGCGTGGAAATTGTTGCCACCGATATCGCTCATGCAGTGCCGTTAACAGCGGTTGCCGGTTTGGGACATTCCGCTGTCGGTACCGTGGACTGGGGGCTACTGGGCTGGCTATTAGTTGGTTCCTTACCCGGTATTTATATTGGTAGCCATTTAGGGATCCGCATTCCCGATAAGGTGATGCGCACCGTACTGGCGGTGATTTTGATCGCCGTGGGGGTAAAATGTCTAATTTAGGCAAAATATTAGATTTATCAATGTTTGGTTGCCCGGTGCATAAAACCAAAGCACTGGCTGCTGCACAACAATTAACGACAGGCGACGTTTTACGTCTCAAAGTCAATAACGATGCGGTCAGTAACGTTGTGCAGCATTTAACAAGCAATGCATTTCACTGTGAGACTGGCGCGCCGGACGTACTAACAACGATGATTAAAGTGACCCGAAATGACTGAGATCAGCGAAAAATTACAAACAAAAATTGACGCAGCAATTGCCTTATTACAAGAAATTGCTGCGGATTATTCACCGGCGGTACTGGCTACAAGTTACGGTGCAGAAGATATGGTGCTGACCGATCTTATCTGCAAACATGTACCACAAATCGGCATTTTTACGCTCGATACCGGCCGTTTGCCCAAAGAAACTTATGAACTGATGCAAACGGTAAAAAACCATTATCAGCGTGAGGTGCAGGTTTATTACCCGGATACGGCAACAATTGAAACCTTTGTCACCCACAATGGCCCCAATGCCTTCTATGACAGCGTTGATATGCGTAAAACCTGCTGTGGCATTCGTAAAGTTGAGCCACTGGGCCGGGCATTGGCGGGCAAAAAAGCCTGGCTGACCGGCATGCGTCGTTCACAATCGGTGACCCGTAAAGAACTGCCGGTTTCTGAATGGGATGCCGATCATGGTCTGCAAAAATTCAGCCCGCTAACCGATTGGTCCAACGGCGAAGTGTGGAAATATATTCGTGCCTTTGAGGTGCCGTATAACAAATTGCACGACGAAGGTTATGCCAGTATTGGCTGTGCACCCTGCACGCGCGCCATCACACCCGGTGAAGATATCCGCGCCGGCCGCTGGTGGTGGGAAAACCCGGAAAGCAAAGAATGTGGCCTGCACGTAAAAAATAAGTAAACGAGAGCATCATGACTGAAAAAAAACTAACTCATTTGAAACAGCTGGAAGCGGAAAGCATCCACATCATGCGCGAAGTGGCTGCCGAATTTGAAAATCCGGTAATGTTGTATTCCATCGGCAAAGATTCGGCGGTGATGCTGCATCTGGCGATGAAAGCTTTTTATCCCGGCAAACCGCCGTTCCCGCTGATGCACATTGATACCACCTGGAAATTTAAGGAAATGATCAAATTCCGCGACGAGCGCGCCAAAGAGTTGGGGCTGGATCTGATTGTCCATACCAACGAAGAAGGCCGCGCCGCTGGTATAAATCCGTTTGATCATCCGCGTTACACCGACATCATGAAAACCGATGCATTGAAAGAAGCCCTCAGTAAACATGGCTTTGATGCGGCATTTGGCGGTGCCCGCCGTGATGAAGAAAAATCCCGTGCCAAAGAGCGGGTGTATTCCTTCCGTGATAAAAATCACCGTTGGGACCCCAAAGCACAACGCCCCGAGCTATGGAATATTTATAACAGTAAGGTCAACAAAGGCGAGAGCATCCGTGTTTTCCCGCTGTCTAACTGGACTGAACTGGATATCTGGCAATACATCTATCTGGAACAAATTCCGATTGTGCCGTTGTATTACGCGGCAGAACGGCCGGTGGTTAACTATAACGGCCTGACCATCATGGTCGACGATGACCGTATGCGGATCCCTGAAGGGGAAAAAATTCGTATGGAAAAAGTCCGCTTTCGCACGCTGGGCTGCTATCCGCTGACGGGTGCCGTCAAGTCTGACGCCGACACTTTGCCGGAAATCATTCAGGAAATGCTGCTGACCACTACATCCGAGCGTCAGGGCCGGGCAATTGACCACGATCAGGCCGGCTCAATGGAAAAGAAAAAACAGGAAGGTTAT
>CAMPHB010000005.1 GCA_946885755.1 uncultured Methylophaga sp.
TTGCAGTGCTGGGCTGGCTGGGCTACACCTATCTTGGCATGATGAAAGAGGCGGTGTTTGCTTTTATCGGTGGCCTTGGATTTTTACCGACCTTGCTGACTACGCTGACGCTGATTGTCATCGAATCGGATTCGCTGCACCATGCCCGTGTCGGTACTTTACCGAACTGGGCGCGGCGCAAGTTTCTCGGTGAAATTATTCCGCCGTCAGAATAGCTATTCCTTACGCAGCACCACCGAATGAATCACCAGGTTGTGCTCAAAAAACACATCAAAGTCTGCATAGCGCCAGCGGGTAATCGGCGGTTCCCCAATCGCGGCGCGTTTTTCGGCAGCCGCACCGAATTTGGCCTCCACCTGCGCCATCGTCATACCGCGAGTTGGTCTTAATACACCTTCAGCACTGTTAGGCGTTTTATAGGTTGGCTCGGCAATCGACAATACATCGGCTTTTGCTGGTAAAGCCATAACAAACAGCAAGGCGCTGCTGACAATCAAGCTGGATTTGAACATGGCTTTAAACTCCGTTTTTATTAGCTGATTAAGCATACTATTCCGGTAAAAATAGCTCAATCAGTGTATTCAGATAACGTTTGCCCTGATTGGTCGGTCGGATCTGCTGAATATCATAAGTTAGTAAATCCAGTGCTTCTGCCTGCTGCAAAGCGTTATCAAAGTGCTTTAACGGCACGCCGGTATGTTGCTGGAATAATGGTGTCGGAAAACCATTGGTCAATCTCAGCGCGTTAAGCATAAATTCAAAGCCGATATCGCGTGTTTTCAATACTTCAGTCTTAAGCAGCACTTTATCGCTATGGGCCGTTTCAAGATACGCCTGCGGCTGTTTCTGTTTGACCCGGCGAACAATCGACTGCTGCGCGGCATCAGAAATTTTGCCGTGGGCGCCGGCGCCAATGCCCAGATAATCACCGAACTGCCAGTAATTCAGATTATGCCGGCATTGTTTGCCTTTTTTTGCATAAGCCGACACTTCATATTGCAAATAACCCGCCTCGGCCAGACGCGCCTGATTGGCTTCCTGCCAGTCGATAATCGGATCATCATCGGGCAGCGTCGGCGGCTGCTGATAAAACAGCGTATTGGGCTCTATGGTCAGCTGGTAATAGGAAATATGTTGGGGTTGCAAAGCGATCGCCGTTTCAATATCGGCTATTGCTTCTTTTTCAGTCTGGCCGGGCAAGCCAAACATCAGGTCCAGATTGACATTTTCAAAGCCGGCTTCATAGGCGATGGCGACGGCTTTCTCAGCTTCATTGCCATTATGGATACGGCCAAGGCGCTCCAGGGCGGAATTGTTAAAACTTTGGATACCAATTGATAAGCGGTTAATGCCAAGTTGCCGGTAATCTCGAAACCGCGCCGCTTCAAAGGTGCCGGGATTGGCTTCCATGGTGATTTCAGCATCGGCCTTGATCGGCAATAGTGCGCGCAGGCCGGAGAACAACCTGTCATAAGCTTCAGCCGAAAACAGACTGGGTGTGCCACCACCGATAAAAATAGTTTGTATAGTACGCCCCCAAACCAGTGGTAATTCCTGCGCTAAGTCAGCCAGCAGGGCATCCACATAAGCAAATTCCGGCAGCGTGTCGCTGGCTTTATGGGAGTTAAAGTCACAATACGGGCATTTACGCACACACCACGGCACATGGATGTAAAGACTGAGCGGCGGCAGGGCAGTGAAATTAAACATTAATTTTCCAACATGGCTGGACGCCAGCCTTGTTTCCAGTGATCCAATAAGACAATGGCTGGTGGCTGACCATTGGCAAAAAACCAGGCATCGACGGCATAACGCTGCTGGCTTTGTGTTTCAATAATAGTGGCCGTGTTATGCGGTGCTTGCCCGCTCAGCGGCCCGCGTGACGTTCTCGGTGCGGCACGGTGCCAGGTTAACAAGCCTTCATTATCCATGATACGCAGATAAACAGATGTATTCGTTGCTTCATCAATACAGTCCAACTGACCATGACGACTGCCTGATAGCTGATTCTTGCCCCGGTCACCCGCGGTACCGGTTTTGTTGCCGACCAGTTTCTCCATCACAGCAATCGCAGTCGCTATTTGCTGGCGTTCGGTAGCTGCTTTTTGCGCCACCGGCTGAAAATGTCCAACTACTTGCTGCCATTCTGTTTCAGTCAGACTGACAGTCGACACATTGTGACAGCTTAGATCGTGACAGACCGAGAAAGCATGGGGGCTGGGAAAGCCTATAAAATTGCGATGTGCCAATTGCCAGCTGTCGTGAATATGTTGTTGTAGTCGGATCGGGGTGATGGCTGTTTCACTATAAGGCTGGTTATTACAGCCAGACAGTAACTGGCTGATAATAAAGATCAGAATGAAGCAGTGTTGATACTTTAACAAAGCCCCACCGCCTCAGGGCAGATGACGGACGTATTGAAAAGCTTCCAGAAATTGTCGCATGGCTTTACCACGGTGGCTGATAGCGTGTTTTTGTTCACTGCTTAATTCGGCGGCGCTGCAATCGGTTTCGGCCACCCGAAAAATCGGATCATAACCAAAGCCGCCATCACCACTGGCTTCAGTCATAATCTGCCCCTGCCAGCTACCCTGACAAATCAGCGGGGTTGGATCCTCGGCATGGCGCATAAACACCAGAATGCATTGAAAACGGGCGCTGCGCTCTGTTTCCGGGACATCACGCAGTGCATCTAAAACCGCCGCGATATTATCGGCATCGCTGGCGGTATCACCGGCAAAACGTGATGAATAAATGCCCGGCGCACCATGCAAGGCATCAATTTCCAGACCCGAGTCATCGGCCAGTGCCGGCAAGCCGGTGATTTGTGCCGCATGGCGGGCTTTGATAATGGCATTTTCGACAAAGCTCAGGCCGGTTTCTGCTGCTTCAGGGACGTCAAACTCGGATTGCGGCAACAACGTAAAGCCCAGCGGCGCCAGTAACTGCGAAAACTCGCGCAATTTACCGCTGTTGCCACTGGCCAGTACGATTTTAGTCATTATTGCCCCAATGCTTCACGCTGTTTGGTCATCAGACCGTTAATGCCTTTGGTGGCCAAATCCAGCATCGCCTGCAATTCATCGGCCCGAAAAGCATGGCCTTCGGCGGTGCCTTGCAGTTCAATAAAGGCGCCGGCATCGTTCATCACCACATTCATATCAGTTTCGGCACTGGAATCTTCCGGATAATCCAGATCCAGCACCGGTGTGCCGTTATAAATACCCACCGAAACGGAGGCAACCTGACCATGCAGCGGACTTTTCTTGAGTTTACGCTTTTTGATCAGATAATCGATAGCGTCATGCAATGCCACAAAAGCACCCGTTATTGATGCAGTACGTGTGCCGCCATCGGCCTGAATCACATCACAGTCGATAGTGATAGTGCGCTCACCGAGTGCTTTTAAATCTATCGCCGCACGCAGCGAACGGCCAATCAGCCGCTGAATTTCCATGGTGCGGCCACCTTGTTTACCACGGGCGGCCTCGCGTTGCATACGGCTGCCGGTAGAACGTGGCAGCATGCCATACTCAGCAGTGACCCAGCCTTCGCCGGTGCCGCGCAGAAACGGCGGAATTTTTTCTTCAACCGTGGCAGTACACAGCACTTTGGTGTCGCCAAACTCAATTAATACCGCACCTTCAGCATGTTTGGTGTAGTTGCGGGTGATGGTGATGTCACGTAACTGGTCCGGTTGACGGCCGCTGGGACGCATAAGTAATACCTCGGTGAAAAAACGCTTCATTATACTGATAAAGCGTTTGCCTGATGGGTTTTGCCGCTGAGATTGGTTACCATGACAGGCTTTAAGCTAACAGGATATTTAACGGTGACTTTAAGCATGACGGCGTTTGCGCGCCAGGAACAGACGCTCGACAGTGGTGTACTCAGTTGGGAGATCCGTAGCGTCAATCACCGCTATCTGGAACTCAGCCTGCGCATGGACGAAACTTTCCGGCCGCTGGAAATTGCCATCCGCAAATTATTTGCCCAGCAGATAGCCCGGGGCAAAGTCGAGGCGGTGTTACGGTTTCAGCCGGCAGCGGCTGACAGTTCGGCGTTGCATATTGATGAAAATCTGGCGCAGGCGGTGATTGATGCCTGTGTCCGTCTGTCTGATTTATCGCCCGCCACAGCGCCTTTGGATCCACTGCGTTTATTACAATGGCCGGGCGTAGTCAGCCAGCAGCAAACCGATGCTGAAGCCTTGAATGCGGCGGTGATGAGTCTGTTACAAAACACGCTGAAAGATTTTATTGCCAGCCGTGGCCGGGAAGGCGAAGCACTGGCTGAGATGTTGTTAAAACGCTGCGATGAAATTGCCCAAATCGCTGTTGCTGTGCGTCAGCAAATGCCACAAATTCTGGCACAAAATCACAGTCGTTTATTACAAAGACTGGCTGATTTTCAGGTTGAACTGGAACCGGAGCGGCTGGCACAGGAAGCCGCATTACTGGCACAAAAAAGTGATGTTGCGGAAGAGTTGGATCGGCTGCAAAACCATGTCAATGAAGTGCGGCATATTCTCGGCCGAAATGAACCGGTCGGCCGCCGACTGGATTTTCTGATGCAGGAACTGAATCGGGAAGCCAATACCCTGGCATCCAAATCGATAGATACTGATACCACCCGTTATGCTGTCGATTTAAAGGTACTGATTGAGCAGATGCGCGAGCAGATCCAGAACATCGAGTGATGCTGCACTTGCGAATTTTGATTAGCAGGTTTTATCAGTTTGCTGCGTTATAAAAAGTAAAAATCATTTGATTCAACGCTAAAGACACTTTAATTTTGGTCGTTACCAAGATGTGTCTTCAGAACGCTCAAACTGGGGTTCTGCCTGAAAAAAAGTGTGCAAAAGCACCCCGTGTCACGAGCGTTGTAATGAAAAAAATACTTTTAATCTGTTCGCTCGGATTGTTTGCCGGTGCCAGTCATGCCACCAACGGCATCAATTTAATTGGTTTCGGTGCAGAGTCCACCTTAATGGCCGGCGCGGATATCGCCGTCGCACGTGATACCACGGCACTCAATACCAATCCGGCCGGCCTCGTGCAAATTCACAATAAACGTTTTGATGCCTATGGCTCCTTGTTGCGGATCACCGATTTATCCAGTGAAGATCAATTCGGTAACGATAAGCATGCCAGTAATCTTTACACCGGATTAGGCGGTCTGGGCTATGCCCAAAAGCTGCAAAACACGGCTTGTACGGTCGGTGCCGGCCTGTTCGCCCAGGGCGGTTCGGGCGGCGTATTTGAAAACCTGAATACCGTGTTTGGTAGCAAAGATGAATATTCAGGCCTGTTTGCCGTAGGTAAGCTGACTGGCGGTGTCGGCTGTCAGGTAAACAGCAGATGGTCGGTCGGTGGCAGTTTTGGCCTGGTTTACGCACAGGCGGAACAAAAGATTTTCCCGGATACTTCAGTGCCGGGTTTTTCGGGTATTGAAATAGACGATGCCAGCAGCCTGCGCACCAGCTTTAAACTGGGTATTCAATACCGGGCAACCCCGAAACTGACCTTAGCCGCCACCTACACCGGTAAAACCGAGCTGCCGTTAACTGACGGTGAATTAAAGCTCAATCTCAACAATGCCGGTCTGGGCATCGTTAAATACAATGATGTTTCGCTTAAAGGACTGGCTTTGCCTGAGGAAATCGGCGTTGGTGCTGCTTATCAAATGAATGACAAATTACTGCTGTCATTGAAAATAAACTGGCTGAACTGGTCAGATGCTATGCAACAAACCGAGTTAAGTGCCACCGATCCGGCGATTGCCGGTCTGCCGGATATTTACAGCACCTCAACCATGAACTGGGATAATCAACTGGTGTTTGCCACCGGTATGGCCTATCGCTACAACGAAAAACTCACCTGGTATGCCGGCTATAACTATGGCAAGAATCCGATCCCCAAAGAAAGCACCAACCCGGTCGTTGCCGGTATTTTTGATCATCACCTGACCTTTGGTGGTCGTTATCAATACAATTCAGAGTGGACGATTTACGGCGGTATTGAATACGATTTTCGTAAAAAGGTCGATTACACCAATGACGAACTGCCATTTGGCCAGGATGCACAATTACGCAATGAAGCCGTCTGGCTGCATATGATGGTCAGCAGACAGTGGTGATGAATAGCAACGTTTAAGGCGATTTTTTGCCTGCAAGCTCAGGCCCACTGACGCCGATCATTGCTGCGTTTTTGATGATACATACGGCGGTCGGCCAGTATGCGCAGTTCATTGAGATTCGCGGTTTCAATCCGGTTAGCTGAGCCATAACTGACGCCGGCTTTTTCGAAGCCATTTTGACGCATGTGGGTGATGGTTTCAGCGATAACATTTCTGATATTTTCAGCGTATGCAACGCTCTCGCTGGTAATCGCAAACTCATCGCCGCCCATGCGATGCAGTACGCCAAATTTGCCCAGTTTTAGCGACAAAACCCGGGCAAACATCTGCAACATTTCATCGCCTTTCTGATGGCCGTAGGTATCGTTGTAGAGCTTCAGGTTGTCCATATCCAGCAGTGTTAACATGCCATTGGCAGACAGTTTGTCCATTGAAATATCCAGTGCATAACGGTTTGGCAGCCCGGTTAACGCATCATGGTGGGCAATTTGTAAACTCTGCTGGATCAATACCAGATTATGTTCTTTTTCACGGTAGACCTCGGCAAACTGATAGCCCAGCACTAGGCCAATCAGTAACACCTCAACAGTCACTGCCAGTAAACCGATATGCTCAACATAAATGGTATAAATGCCATCCAGATCCTCGCTGGAAATGGCTATCGAGCCGATGATAAAAAAAGCAGCGATGGCCACCAGATAAAAATAAGCGATCTTATAACCTTCGTAGGCGCGAACCAGCGCGGCAATCAGACCGTACAACATCATCAAACCAACCCCGTATCGGGCACATTCTATGATGAGGTTACTATTGAATAACGCTACAAGCAGTAACACGGCCAGTATCACTAAAAACAGCTTCGTCAGATAATCTAGCCGGGGATGTGTTTCTGCTCTTATTTGCAGTAAATGTTTGGCGAACAGTATGTAGGCAAAGTTGCTCAGTAAAATGGGCCCGCCGACAAAGTAAAACCAGTGAATATTCAGCAGATCCGGGCTGATTAACAAGGCGGTGCTGTTGTACAGCACATTCATCAGAATAAAAAAGGTGTACATGATTTCAGTAGTACGCCGCCTGACAATAGCCAGAATAGCGTAATACGCCCCCAAGCTTATCAGTATGCCAATACTGATAAGCGTGATAATGCTGCCCCATTTTATTGCCTGACGGTAATGTGCCAGTGTGTCCCAATAAGGTTGTGGCTTGGCAATAAAATACGGTGAAACCAGCTGTGTGGTCAGTTGATACTGGCCGGCGGGTAATTTGAATTCACGGCCATGGCGTAGAAAAAAAGGATTTTCAGCAGTAGATTCAATACCGCCATGCGCCTCAGCTACAACTTTGCCAGTGGTGTCAGAAATCGTATGATGAAAACGCCCCAGTGCACTGGCATTTTTAAAATCAATGACAATACTTGCCATATCATCAGTGACTGTCAGGGCTGACTGAAACACAAAACGGCCACCGGTGAGTGACACAGATTCGACCGGGTTATTGAGCGGATCTGAAAATTGCCAGTTGTCATCAACAGCATACCACTGCCCGGAAAATTCCTGCTGGGCATAACCGCTTGCCGGAAACAGTACTACCGAAAGCCAGAGCATCGTTCTGAACAGATATCGAACCCGATATACCAGAAAATGCAGGTATCTCATCATGCGCGCATGCACTCTCTGAAGAACGGTAGCGTTTTCATCTGTTCAGGTTATTCAGGCTTTAAGTATAGGAATTAACTGGAATCTAGCACACAAAGCCTGCAAATATAACAAGCTGACTGTTACTGATATTAAATGTCCGTGTCGTAAATTGCCGGGAAACAATGTAAATAATGTGCGGGATATATTTGTCCACGATGCTTTTTATGGCGATTGTCTGATGAGATGCTGTATCGACCGCGCTCGTATAACAGCAGTTATAACCACGGACTTCATATTATTCATCAATAAACCTAGGCGCAGCAAAACAATACCCGTTTGCTGCAAATGTGGATTAGCTAATATGCAAAACTTGTGGCGTAATGTCTGAAATAACTGAGCAAACTCATAAGTTTGAAAGTCTGGCTTCGATAACTGCGTAAGGGAATTTTATGGCCGCCGGAAAAGCTGATTATTTATCAAAACTACGCTGGTTTGAACGACGACAGTTTTCAGAAAAATGGGCGAAGCGGAATCAATTGTTGTTACAACTGCTGACAGTTGCAGGATTGGAACATCAACATTTGAGTTTCTCTGAGTATGGCTGTGGGCCGCAACAACCTTTTCGTAAGGCACTGTCAGAGACTGGTTTCAGTGGGCAAGTCAACTGTCTTGATATGAATCAATGGCAAGATGATGTCATCCAAATTGATTTAGAGTCAGCTGATTTTGATCAAGTGTCACAGACAGATGTGGGTGTATTGAGTGGTGTGCTTGAGTATTTACATGATCCACACCAGATAATCGCAAATTTAGCTTCCAGACATCAATTTTTGCTGGTTTCTTATCGCGTTTTTGAGTATCAGCCACATGGTGCAATTGACAAATATACTGCTGAACTGAATGCCCGTGCGGCCAATGGCTGGAAAACCCATCTGATTTTGCCGGACTTGTTAGACGTTGTTGATAAATTCGGTGTTATTTTGGCTGCTGACAGCTGGCGTAACCAATGTTTGTTTTTATTAAAAAGACATTAAGCTGGATGGTGCTGTTCAGGCGTCTTTGAAAGTACGCTTATGGACATACATTGCCTGATCGGCAATATCGAGCAGATCATTTAACTCCTCGCTGTCTTCCGGATAAACCGCGCCACCGTAGCTGGCACAAATCGGTAATTGCAGGCCTTCGAACTGAAACGGCTGTTCAATACTTTGTGTCAGTCGCTGCCGCTTCAGTTCGACATTGCCGGCACTGTCGATAGGTGTTAACACAATACCAAACTCATCCCCGCCAAAACGGGCAACGGTGTCGGTTTCACGACTGTTGTGCTTCAGCCGGCGGGCAAACTCTCTGAGTGCGGCATCCCCATAACGATGGCCATGCCGATCATTGATTTGCTTGAGGCCGTTCATGTCTATCATTAACACGCCGGCAATGGTTTTTTGCCGCCGGGCATTGGCAATCGCAGTACGCAGATGATCTAAAAATAAAGCCCGGTTAGCGAGGCCGGTTAATTCATCATGTGTGGCCCGGTAAAAAAGTTGTTCATGATCATAGTGGGCAGCGAAGAACATGCTCGCTGCCACTAGTTCTGACAACATGCCGAGCAGCGTGTGATCCGCCTGTGAAAAGGCATGCGGCTTTTTTGAAAATACTTTGAGAACACCGATGACATCATCGTGATGTGCCAGCGGCACGACAATCATTGAGCGTAAACCAACGCACTCACAGGCGGCTTTGTCGACCCGTGAATCTTGCAGTGCATCATCACAGCGCATGATTTGTTTGGTGGCGACAGACATGCCGGAAAGACTGTTATGTCTTGAAATACGCAGTCCCAGTTGTGATTCAGCAATGCCACTGGCGGCGCGGTAGACCATATGGTCATCTTCGGCGAGTTCGATAACTGCGCCATCAGCGCCGGTCAGCGGCATGCTTTTTTGAGTGACCAGGTCCAGTACTTTGCCGATGTCCAGACCTAATTTTGCAATCTCCGTTTGCAGTTGAATAACAGCCATCAGCTGCACGCGACTCGGCATGTTTAATGTGTTTGAAACCATCAATACGTCAGTCAGTTTGTGTTGCTAAAGTGTATACCAACGGTTGCTCAGTAGCGACGAAACACCGCTAAATGCTCAGCTTCCAGCCGGATTCCTAAATATTCACCGATATCATGTTGATGATGACTTTGTACCAGACACAGCACCGGTTGTCCGCTTTTTAATTTTAGGCTATAGAGATACACGGCACCGCGAAATGCCCGGCCAACAATTTCAGCTTTCATCGGACTGTCATCGTCATGAATCACATCATCAGGACGCAGTAATAAATCCACTTCTGTGGGTAAACCCTCGTGGGCTTCAATTTCACCGGTGACAATGCCCAGTTCAGTTTCTACCTGATTATTGCCGATCACCCGACCCGGGATCAAAACACCCTGGCCGATAAAATCAGCAACCAGGCGGTTGGCCGGCCGGTGATAGAGCGTTACCCCACTGATGCAGCCTGCCATTACCAAGCACACCAATATGGTCGGCCATAGCAAAAGCTTCATGTTGGTCGTGGGTGACCAAAATGGCGGTAATCCCATCACGGCGCAGTAGCTGCCGGACCTCTCTGGCCAGTTGTTCGCGCAGATCCGAGTCCATGCTGGAAAACGGTTCATCCAGCAGCAGAATATCAGGTCGTGGTGCCATGGCCCGCGCCAGCGCCACTCGCTGTTGCTGACCACCCGACAACTGATGCGGATACAAATCCCGGGCAGCGGTGAGTTCCACCAGTTGCAGCAAACCTTCCACCCGTTGCTGGCGGGCATCCCGCGAGAGCTTCCGCAGGCCAAAACTGATGTTTTTGCTGACGGTTAAGTGCGGAAACAGCGCAAAATCCTGAAATACCATACCGATATGCCGCTGTTCAGGTGGCAAATGCCGGCCCGGTTCACTGACGACTTGACCATGTAATTCGATGGCGCCGGCCCGTACCGGTTCAAAACCCGCAATAGCACGCAAAAGTGAAGTTTTGCCGCAACCTGATGGCCCCAGCAGACAACCGATTTCACCTTCGTTTAAAGCAAAAGAAACCTGTTCGGCAACCACATGATTACCGTAAGCAATGCTGACATTATCAAGTGCGAGTTGTATGGCCATTAATTTTCCTGTGCGCTGGCATCATTAAGATGGCTGGCTGTTTGCCGGCTGCGGGTAATGGTGCGGCTTAACAAAATAACTGGCACGATGCCGGCAACCACGATTGCCAGCGCTGCCGGCGCTGCTTCGGCAAGCCGCTCATCAGAGGCCAGCTCGTAAGCCCGAACCGCTAGGGTATTGAAATTGAATGGTCTTAATATCAAGGTCGCCGGCAATTCTTTCAAGACATCAACAAATACCAGCAAAATCGCCGTCAGCAGCGAGCCCTGTAACATCGGAATATGCACTTTGCGCAACATGGTCAGCGGCTGATAGCCAAAGGAGCGACCGGCTTCATCCATCGATGGCGTGATGCGGCCCAGGCCACTGTCGACGGTTTGCAGGGCAACGGCCAGAAAACGGCATAAATAGGCAAACAATACCGCGACCAGTGTGCCACTCAACAATAACCCTGTTGAGTAATCAAAAGTCTCGCGGGTCCAGCTATCCAGCGTATTGTCGAACCAGGCAAACGGGATCATGACACCAACCGCAATCACAGCGCCGGGCACGGCATAACCCATACTGGCGAGACGCACAGCAAAACGGATCGCTTTACCCGGATATAAACGTTGTCCGTAAGCCATCAACAGTGCCAGTACCAGCGCCAGCACGGCGGCCAACGTCGCCAGTTGCAGACTGTTTAGCAGCATTTCGATAAAGCGGGCATCAATGACATCGCCGGCAACATGAATGGTCCAGCTGAATAACTGACCGGCGGGCAGTAAAAAGCCGAATAACAGCACGGCAAAGCTGAATGCAAACGCCAGCCAGGCTTTGCTGCCGGTTAATTGAAAACGGCGCAGATCCTGATGCCGGCGACTGGTATGATGATATCGGGCCTGCTTTCTTGAATAACGCTCAAGTATCACCAGCGCCAGAATAAAAACCATCAAACCGGCTGCCAGTTGCGCGGCGGCTGCTGCGCTGCCCATACCAAACCAGGTGCGGAAAATACCGGTAGTAAACGTGCTGACGCCAAAATACTGCACGGTGCCGTAATCAGCGAGGGTTTCCATTAAAGCCAGAGACAAGCCGGCAATAATCGCTGGCCTTGCCAGGGGCAAAGCAACGCTAAAAAATGTCCGCCACGGACCGTTACCCAGCGTACGGCTGACATCCAGCACACAAACCGACTGGTTTAAAAATGCCGCCCGGCTTAATAAATATACATAGGGGTACAGCACCAGCGTCAGCATTATTACCGCGCCATTCAGTGAACGGATTTGCGGAAACCAGTAATCACCGAATCCCCAGCCGGTGATATCGCGCAGCAGTGTTTGCACCGGTCCGGCAAAGTCCAGCATGCCCGTGTAGGTGTAGGCAATAATATAAGCGGGCATGGCCATCGGCAGCAGCAATGCCCATTCAAATATGCCGCGGCCCGGATAACGGCACATGGTTGTCAGCCAGGCGGTGCTGACCCCAAGAAATAAGGTGCCGATGGTCACGCCCAGCATCAGCCACAACGAATTGCCGATATAGTCGCTTAAAACCGTTGAGACTAAATGTGCCCAGACATCGCCGCTGGGGACAAAAACAAAACCCAGTACCACAACGACCGGCATCGCAAGCAGCAGGGCGGTCAGCAGTACCAGGCTTTGAAAAGCGGATAAAGGCAGAAATCGCGACATCAGGATGTTGGCAGCGTTTAAAAGCTGCCAACTTTACGTGCTGACAGGGTTATTGCCAACCGGCACGATCCATCAGTTTTAATGCTTCGGTGTTATTTTCACCCAATACCGACATATTCAATGGATCGGCTTTGAACTCACCCCATTGTTGCAACAGCGCGCTACTGGCAATGTCCTCAACTACCGGGTATTCACCATTCACTTCAGCATACCAGTGCTGGGCTTCGTCTGAGGTCAGAAACTCCATCAGCTTAATTGCGTTGTCGCGATTCTTAGCCGCTTTGGTGACCGCGGCACCAGAGACATTGACGTGGGTGCCACGACCATCCTGATTCGGCCAGAAAACGCCGATTTTGGCAGCGGCTTCGCGTTCAGCCGGATCGTTGCTGTTGACCATGCCGGCCAGATAGTAGGTGTTGGCAACAGCCAATTTACACTGGCCGGCCGCCGCCGCTTTGATTTGATCCCGATCGCCGCCACGCGGTGGTCGGGCAAGATTGTTAACCAGTCCAGTTGCCCATTGTTCTGTGGCCTCAATACCGTTGGCATCGATCATCGATGCTACCAGTGACTGATTGTAAATATTGCCTGAGGAACGGATGCAGATCTGCTGATGCCAGCGTGGATCGGCGAGATCTTCGTAAGTAGATAATTCAGCCGGATCGACTTCACCTTTGACATACATAATGGGCCGGGCGCGCAGAGATAAACCAAACCAATAACCGTCTGGATCGCGGTAGGCCGCCGGGATACGCTGATTCAGGACATCGGATTCAACAGCCTGCACCAGGTTGGCTTGTTTGGCGCGATGTAAACGGCCGGCATCAGTCGTCAACAGCAGATCGGCCGGGCTGTTACGTCCTTCGTTTTGCAGGCGGCTGAGTAATTCATCGGCATTACCGGTGACCAGGTTCACCTCGATACCGGTTTCTTCAGTGAAGCGGTCCAGCATTGGCTTAATCAGTGCTTCAATTCGCGCAGAGTAGAGGTTTACCTCTTCCGCTGCCTGCGACAATGCAGGTGCTGTCAACAAACTCAGTGATAAACCCAAACAGCCTAACAAACGCAGTGGACGCATTATTGTCTCCCGATAATTAAAACAAGATGAAATGATAATGAGACCGATTATCAATTAAAAGAGTTCAACGGAAATATTTTTTGGACCCGAATGGTCATTTATTGCTGAGCCGACATTTTCACTGGCCCGGACAGTGGGAAGTGTTTCTCTGTACTGGCAGAAAAATCCGGAAACCAGTATTGTTTCAGGCATTAACGCCGCTCAGCTTGCGGCATTTCAAGCAAGGTTTAATGATGTCCGGAAGTCTTTTTATTGTGGCAGCGCCCTCGGGGGCGGGCAAAACCAGTCTGGTACAGGCACTGGTCAGACAAGATTCGAATGTGCGTTTGTCAGTATCACATACCACCCGGCCGCCGCGCAGCGGTGAGGTAGAGGGCCGTGATTATTATTTTGTGAACACTGAGACCTTTGCCAGCATGCGCGATGCCGGCGCATTTCTGGAATCGGCCAATGTTTTTGATAACCATTACGGTACGTCTGCTGAAGCAGTACACCAGCAGTTATCACAGGGTTTTGATGTCATTCTGGAAATCGACTGGCAGGGCGCTGCGCAGGTACGTCGTAATTTTGCCGACAGTCAGAGCATTTTTATTTTACCACCGTCCAAGTCAACACTGGAACACCGGCTGCGTAATCGCGGACAGGATGACGATGCCACGATTGCCCGCCGGATGCGTGATGCCGAACGCGAAATTTCGCATTACATCGAATTTGATTATCTGATTGTTAACGATGATTTTGAGCAGGCATTACAAAGTTTGACCGCTATCGTGGTGGCTGCACGGCATCAACGCAAACATCAGGTACAGATTCACCAGCAACTACTATCTGATTTATTAGGGCCTGTTTGACTTTAATACACACCTCTGTTGTGAACTGAAAAAGCACCAATCAAGGCGCAATGAGTGAAGTTTAGTCATTCTAAATAATCGACGAGCAACGCGGAGTGGCGGTTTTTCAGTCACCACCCGAAGGGCCGGGACTATTTTTGCGCCCGGCTGCGTTGTTAATCGCTCATGTAGAATAACTACAACATGCTCATTCCGCCTTGCCGGACACAAAAATAGCCGCCAGCAGTGGTGGGCATTAAAGACAAACAGGCCCTAGCGTAAAACGCTGATTTTTCGTAACATAAAACGTTTTCTCAAGCAGGATAAAACCATGGCACGTACAACCGTAGAAGATTGCCTCGATTTCGTCGACAACCGTTTCCATCTGGTGCTGGTTGCCGCCAAGCGCGCCCGTGAAATTGCCCTGGGTGATGATCCGCTGGTACCCGTCGATAACGACAAACCGACCGTTCTGGCACTGCGCGAAATTGCCGCAGGTTTGACCGGCCCGGAAATTCTGACCCGCAGCAGCGCCCGCGTGCATGCTGAAGCCAGTGTTGTTAGCGAAGAAGAGCTGCAAAGCGAAGTTTAATTGCCGTGAGTGCAAAACCCACTGTCGCCACTGAGCTGGATTTTATACAGGAATCCGAGCCCAAGCTGACGATTGATGACCTGTGTTTTGCCACGGCCAACTATCTGGAACCGGCGCAGGTGGATGCTATCCGCCGCGCCTATCATTATGCTGATCACTGCCACGAAGGCCAGACCAGGCGCAGTGGTGAGCGTTATATCACCCACCCCTTAGCGGTTGCCCATGTGTTGGCGATGATGCATATGGACTACGAATGCATCATGGCGGGTCTGCTGCATGATGTTATCGAAGACACCGATGCCGCGCGTGCCGATGTCGCCAGTGAATTCGGTGATTCAGTCGCGGAGTTGGTAGAAGGCGTCACCAAGCTGGCGCAGGCGGCATTTGAAAACAGCAAACAATCGCCGC
>CAMPHB010000006.1 GCA_946885755.1 uncultured Methylophaga sp.
TGATAATCCGCAGAAAATACCTTCTTCACTGGCCAGGCGTAATGCCCATGATTTTGATTCTTCATCAGTGACTGGATACAGTTCGTCGTAAACATCACGGTTTAAAACATCAGGGATAAAGTCGGGCGTCCAGCCCTGAATTTTGTGTGGTTGCCAGTCATTACCAGCCAGCAAGGAGGCGTTGGCCGGCTCAGTAGCGATAATTTTAGTGTCCGGCCGGGCCAGTTTGATCATCTCACCGGCACCGGTTAAGGTGCCGCCAGTGCCCCAGCCAGAAACCCAGTAATCCAGTCGTTTGCCGGCAAAGTCAGAGAGAATTTCCGGGCCGGTGGTACTGCGGTGATAGGCCGGATTGGCGGGGTTTTCAAATTGCCGGGCCAGAAACCAGCCGTGTTTTTCGGCCAGTTCTTTGGCTTTTTTGACCATGCCGGTGCCTTTTTCGGCAGCCGGTGTCAGGATGACCTTAGCCCCTCAAGCCCGCATGATTTTACGGCGCTCAACCGAAAATGTTTCAACCATGGTGGCGACAAACGGATAACCTTTGGCGGCGCAGACCATTGCCAGCGCAATGCCGGTATTACCGGAAGTCGCTTCAACCACTGTTTGACCCGGTTTCAGCACACCACGCTGTTCGGCATCTTCAATAATGGCAATCGCCAGCCGGTCTTTGACTGAGGCCATCGGGTTAAATGCTTCGATTTTGACGTAAATATCAACGTGTTTCGGGGCGATATGATTGAGATGGACAATTGGAGTTTTGCCGATAGTATCGAGAATGCTGTTATAAATCATGGTTTGCTCTGAAAGAGATAATAATGATTAAGGGTACAAGATGTCAGCGTTATGACAAGCCCTGAAACAAAAAACAGCCGCTTGAGTCGGCTGTTTGGTTGTCATTTAAGTCTTAATTCGGACTGCTGACGTGGATATTTTGTTTGGTAGATTGTTGACTGTTGGGTTTTTTGACAGATTCCGGGTTGGCTGTTTTTTGCAGCGCTTTGAGAATATTCTGCCGGGTAATGGAGCCGACCAGACGGTTTTCTTTAATTACCGGCATACACTTGAAGGCTTTTTGCAGAAATATTTCGGCGACATCAATAATTGATGCTTCGTAGTCAATGGTTTCGACACTGTGATGCATATATTCTTCGACACGGCCGGCTGATTCACCCTGGTAGGCCGCATTCAGCGCGACCTGCATACAGTCTTTTTCAGATAAAAAGCCAATCAGATTGCCGTGGTGATCGATGACCGGCGCCCCGGAGATTTTAAATTCAATCAACTGGTGAATGGCTCTGAGCACGTCCATATCCGGCGTGAACGTTAGCTTGGTACCGTTCATATGATCTTTAACTTTCAGTGATGCCAGCATGCTGCTCTCTCCTCAGCGTGTTAAGCGTTATCCTGTGCATGCTTACGCGCCGCACATTGTTGTTTTTCTTCGGCGGAGCAGGCACCGCCGCAACTACCTGATAAACCGACCTGGTTCAGGCCGCCGCAGCTGCCTTTAATGGCACTACGACCAAACAATACGCCTATTGCCATGGCGGCGACAATCACTAATAACAACACAAAGGCGGCGATAAAGGTCGACATCTAGCCTCCAAAGTCGTCAAGCATGATGTTTTCCGGCTCAACACCAAGATCTTCAAGCATTTTGATAACCGCGGCATTCATCATTGGTGGACCGCACATATAAAATTCACAATCTTCCGGTGCCGGATGATCTTTCAGATAGTTTTCATACAATACGTTGTGAATAAAGCCGGTGTAGCCTTGCCAGTTATCTTCCGGCAGTGGATCCGATAAAGCCACATGCCAGGTAAAGTTGTCATGTTCAGCAGCCAGTTTGTCAAAATCCTCGGTGTAGAACATTTCCCGCAGACTGCGCGCACCATACCAGAAGGTAATCTTGCGCTTGGTTTTGATACGGCCTAGCTGGTCAAAAATATGCGAACGCATCGGCGCCATGCCGGCACCACCACCGATAAACACCATTTCTTTGTCGGTGTCTTTGGCAAAAAACTCACCAAATGGCCCGGAAATTATCACTTTGTCACCGGCTTTCAGATTAAAAATATACGAAGACATAATGCCCGGTGGCACATCATCAGCATTAGGCGGTGGCGAAGCAATCCGCACATTAAGCATGATGATGCCTTTTTCTTCCGGATAGTTGGCCATTGAGTAGGCACGAACCACATCCTCTTTAACAACTGACTTATAACGCCATAAATCAAAGCGATCCCAGTCTGGCCGGTATTCATCAGCGACATCAAAATTTTTGTACTCAACCGTATGCGGTGGACATTCGATCTGGATAAAGCCACCGGCACGGAATTTTACGTCTTCACCTTCCGGTAATTCCAGAATCAGCTCTTTGATAAACGTCGCGACATTGTCATTGGAGCGCACCGTGCACTCCCACTTTTTGACGCCGAACACTTCTTCCGGCACCTGAATACGCATATTTTGTTTGACTGCAACCTGACAAGACAGGCGGTCGCCTTCGGCTGCTTCACGCTTGGTGATATGCGACTCTTCGGTCGGCAAGATCGAACCACCGCCTTCAAAGATTTTCACTTTGCACTGCGCACAGGTACCGCCACCGCCACAGGCTGACGAGACAAATAAATTAGCATTGGCCAAAGCGCCTAATAATTTACCGCCAGCCTGAGTACGAATGGTTTTTTCATCATTAATAACGATTTCAATATCGCCGGTTGCTACCAGTTTGGAGCGGGCACTGAGAATGACGCCGACCAGCAGCATGATGATCAACGTGAATAAAAAGATACCAAGTATGATTTCCATTACAGTTGAATCCCCGAGAAGGCCATAAATCCAAGCGCCATCAGGCCAGCGGTAATGAAGGTAATGCCTAAACCTTGCAAGCCGTCAGGGACATCGGAATATTTCAGTTTTTCGCGAATACCGGCAATGGCGGTGATGGCCAGTGCCCAGCCAAAGCCACTGCCAACACCATAAACCGCGCTTTCTGCCAGATTGTAATCACGTTCCACCATAAACAAGGTGCCGCCGAGAATGGCGCAGTTTACGGTGATAAGCGGCAGAAAAATACCCAGCGCGTTATATAAAGCCGGCGTGTATTTATCCATGGCCATTTCAATGATTTGCACCATGGCGGCAATGACACCGATATAGCTGATAAGCCCCAAAAAGCTTAAATCCACATCGGGCAAACCAGCCCAGGCCAAAGCGCCTTCTTTGAGCAGATATTGGTAAATCAGATTGTTGGCCGGCACGGTAATCGCCTGCACCACAATAACGGCAATACCGAGGCCCAGCGCCGTTTCAATTTTTTTCGATACCGCCAGAAACGTACACATGCCGAGGAAAAAGGCCAAAGCCAGATTCTCGACAAAAATCGAGCGGATAAACAGACTGAGATAATGCTCCACTTACAGTACCTCCGTCCGGTGCACCTGATGGATTTGATAATCCGGTGCTTCCACCTGTTGCGGTTTCCAGCTGCGAATTGCCCATATCATCAGACCGATAATAAAAAACGCACTCGGCGGCAGCAGCATCAGACCATTCGGTACATACCAGCCGCCTTCATTGGCAACCGGAATAATGGTTTGGCCAAATAATTTGCCAGCACCAAATAACTCCCGAAAAAAGGCAACGGCCATCAGGATCAGACTGTAACCAAGGCCATTACCAAGGCCATCGAGAAAACTCATCATTGGCGGATTTTTCATCGCATACGCTTCAGCGCGGCCCAAAACGATACAGTTGGTGATGATCAGCCCGACGAATACCGACAGCTGTTTGCTGGCCTCATAGGCGTAAGCTTTGAGAATCTGATCAACGACGATAACCAGTGAAGCAATAATGGTCATTTGCACGATGATCCGGATACTGCTGGGAATATGAGCGCGAATGGCACTGATAATGGCGCCGGAAAACGCCGTGACACTGGTCAGGGCGATCGACATGATCAATGCCGCCGTCATATTGGTGGTGACGGCTAAAGCCGAACAGATCCCCAGTACCTGCAACGTGATCGGATTGTTATCAATTAACGGATCAACAATATTTTTTTTCGCCTGACTTGCCATCAGTTACTCTCCAACTCAGCGCGTAAGTTTTGTAAAAACGGGCCAAAACCCTGCTCACCCAGCCAGTACACCATCATGTTAGAAACACCCTGACTGGTCAGCGTGGCACCGGATAAACCATCCACTTTGTATTCAGCATTGCTGGCATTTTCATCGACAAAACCACGTACGACACGCAGTTCAACATTGCCATTTTCATCATAAACCTGTTTGCCTTCCCATTTGGCGCGCCAGCGGGGATTGTCAATTTCACCGCCGAGTCCCGGCGTTTCGGCATGCTGATAAAAACGCAGTCCGCTGATGGTGTTTAAGTCAGCTTCCAGCGATAAAAAGCCATACATAGTTGACCACAGGCCGTAACCGCTGACCGGCAAAATCACCTGCTGCACTTCGTTGGTGTCGGCATCACGCAAGAGATAAATCGGCGCATATTTAGCGCGGTTACCGATACCGGCAATATCGTCATCAATATTAACGCCATACTCCGGCGTGGCTGCCGCTTTGTACTGGTCAAACGTCACAGGATCCAAATCGACCTCAGCGTAGTCGCCGGCCGCCAAATCAACCAGCCTGACATCAAAGCGCTCAAACGCCGCATCAATATCCATGCCTGGCTCGTATAATCCGGTCACTGCCAGAATATTCTGCCGAATATCATTTTTTTTATTGATGATTTGCTGGCTTTTTAAGGCAACGGCGGCAGTTGATACCAGTACCGAACAAACCAGACACAGCAGTACCGCAATAAAAATAGTTTTTCGCGGATCATCATTGGGCAGCGCCATCAGCCTGCCTAAAAAACCGCCTTTCTGAGTTGTTTCAGTCATAGTTAACTTCGTTGTAATCTGCGTTTAACGTTGGCCTGCACCACAAAATAATCAATCAGCGGTGCAAAAATATTGCCGAACAAAATGGCCAGCATGATGCCTTCGGGGAAAGCCGGGTTGATAACCCGAATCAGCACTGTCATAAAGCCAATCAGAATGCCGTAAATCCAGCGGCCTTTATTGGTCATTGCCGCCGACACCGGATCGGTTGCCATAAACACCATACCAAAAGCAAAGCCACCCAGCGTCATATGCCAGTACCAGGGCATGCTGAACATCGGGTTGGTATCACTGCCAATTAAATTAAATAATGCCGTGGTCAGGAACATACCAAGGAACACCCCGAACATGATCCGGTAGGATGCGACACGGGTGATTAACAAAAACGCCATTCCGAATAAAATCGCCAGTGTTGATGTTTCACCGAGTGATCCCGGCATAAAGCCCAGGAAAGTTTGCCACCAGGTATAACCGGCATTGGTAATTGCTTCAACGCCACCCAAAGCTGCCAGACCCAGTGGCGTGGCACCGGTATAACCATCAATTGCGGTCCAGACGGCATCACCGGACATTGAAGCCGGATAAGCGAAGTATAAAAATGCCCGGCCGGTCAAAGCCGGATTCAGGAAGTTTTTACCGGTACCGCCGAACACTTCTTTGCCGATAACCACACCGAAAATAATCCCCAAAGCTACCTGCCATAACGGTGTGGATGGCGGTAAGGTCAGCGTGTACAGCATGGAGGTAACCAGAAAACCCTCGTTAACTTCATGGTTACGCACGGCGGCAAAGATGACTTCAAAGGTACCACCGGCAATCAGCGTGGTCAGATAAATGGGCAGAAAGTACAGCAGCCCGTGGAACATATTGGAAAACACACTATCCGGATTGTAAGCGATACCAAAGGTATTCATGATCCAGCCGCGCCAGCCTTCAACGGTGGACATGCCCAGTTCAGCCATGGCGCTGTTAGCCTGAAAACCGGTATTCCAGAGCATCAGCAGCAGTACCGGGAAAGTTGCCAGCACCACATAACTCATGACCCGTTTTAGATCGATGCCATCCCTTACATGCGGCGAACCACGGGTGGTATCGGCCGGGCTGTAAATAAAGGTATCGACCATTTCATAGAGGGCATAAAACTTCTCATATGGCCCGCCTTTTTGAAATGACGGTTCAATTCGGTCAAGGAATCTTCTGACGCGCGCCATGGTTAACCTTCTTTTTCAATTTGTGTGAGATTGACCCGCAAAGCCGGGCCATAATCATATTTGCCTGAGCAAACATAGGAACACAGCGCCAGATCTTCTTCGTCGAGTTCCAGACAGCCCAATGCTTGTGCCGAGTCGGTATCTCTGACCAACAAAGCCCGCAGGAGTTGTGTTGGCAGAATATCCAGCGGCATCACATATTCAAATACACCTACCGGCACCATCGCCCGCGGGCTGCCGTTTTGTGATGTGGTCAGTGCCAGATTTTTTTTACCGAGAATTTTTGAGAAAAATACATTAAGCGCCGAGAATTTATCTTTACCACCTGGGCGGATCCAGCCCAGCAACTCGCGCTGGTTACCTTCGGCTATTACCGAAATTTGTGTATGAAAACGGCCCAGATAAGCGGCCCAGTTGTTGGCAGTATGACCGTGTAAAACGGAACCGGAAATCACCCGTGACTGGACATTTTGCACTTCACCGCGCACCAGATCTTCAGTACTGGCACCCAGCCGGGTACGAATCAGCCGCGGCTTATTGACCAGCGGGCCGGCCATGGCAACGATCCGTTCAACCCAGTATTGGCCAGTCGTAAACAGTTTGCCGATAGCGATCACATCCTGATAATTGATATGCCAGACGGTTTTTTTAACGCTGACCGGATCAATAAAATGAATATGGGTACCGACCAGACCGCTGGGATGCGGGCCGGAAAAGGTATAAGTATCGAGATTGGCTAAATCGGGTGTCGGTAAGGCGGTCTGCGGCGCCTGACAGAGATTGACCTTTCCAGAGGTCAGCCGGCTCAGCACAGTCAGACCGTTTTTAAAATCATCTGCATATTCATTGATAATCACCGCCGGATCGGCGGCCAGCGGACTACTATCGATTGCCGTGACAAAAATTGAATGCGGCTCGCTGCCCGGCACTGGACTTTTGCTGTAGGGGCGGGTGCGCAGCGCCAGCCATAAACCTGATCCCAGTAATTGCTTTTCTACGGTTTGCCGATCCAGCGTTGCCAGTTGCTGCGCTTTAAACTGGTTGAAACTGACCGCCTCATCGCCATCCAGTTCGATAACGACGGATTGTAACGCCCGTTTGGCACCACGGTTAATGGCTTTGACAATACCGGCACCGGGTGCGGTAAACAATACACCGGGATTTTTTTTGTCTTCAAACAGGGGCTGCCCCAGTTTGACCCGATCCCCTTCTTCAACAAACATGGTCGGCCGCATGCCCACGTATTCATTACCCAGAATGGCGACCGATTGCACTGGATTACCATCATTAATGGTTTGTTCCGGTGCGCCTGCTATGGGCAATGTCAGCCCTTTGTTGATTGCGAAATGCATATCCCACCTGGTCAGCGATGGCCTGACAGCCATCCACAAAGTTTATTGATTAAATAACCCCGAATTATAGCCGCTTTAACTAAGTGATGGGAAGCGCACAAGGCAGATTCAATGCGGGTTTTCGGCCTGTTTTAAACTGTATTCCGGATGCTGCTTTAACCACAGATAACCGATAACAAAGGCTATCAAGGCAACTGCAGATGCCAGTAAATAAGTCGCTGCGGGTCCCGGTGTTAACCACAAATAACCACTCAGCAAACTGCCGGCTGCGCCGCCGGCGCCGAAACTGACACTGCTGTATAACGCCTGGCCACGGCCCTGATTGCGGCCGGTGAAATGCTGATGCACCCAGGCAATCGCTGAGGCATGAAACATCCCGTAACTGGCAGCATGCAAACTTTGTGCAGCAATCAGCATTGGCAAGTTTTCCGGAAACAAGGCAATTAACGCCCAGCGCAAAGCGCTCAGCAGGCAACTGGCCAGTAACACCAGCCGTATGCCAAATCTGGGCAGCCAGCGATGCATCAGCAAAAACACGCCGATTTCCGCGACCACACCCAGCGCCCATAAAACACCAATCAGACTGCGGCCATAACCGTGCATTTCCAGATAAATACTGTAAAACGTGTAGTAGGGGCCATGCGCCAGCAACATCAGAAAACAAATGGCCAGAAACGCCAGCACCGCGGGTTGTTTCAATACGGTTTTCAACGGCACCTGTTGCAGACTTAAATGCCGGCTGGCTGATTCGGGGACGCTGAGGCTGACCAGCCAAATGCCGGCAGTACTGATGAGTAAGGCATAAGGCACAATGCCGGCATCAAACTTTTCCGTCAGCCCGCCCAGCAGTAAGACAATAATGATAAAACCGATAGAGCCCCACAGGCGGATTTTGCTGTAGTGATGGCTGTGTTCACCGAGATGCTGCAAGGTGGTGACTTCAAACTGTGGCAGCGTGGCATTCCAGAAAAAGCTGAACGTCATCAGCACCAGTGCCATCCAGACAAAACTCTGATTGATAAAAATGCCACTGAAAGCCAGTACACCAATAAAACTGGCGATGCGAACAATTTTCATCCGCTGCCCGTTATGGTCGGCGATCCAGCCCCAGACATTGGGTGCAATAATCCTGCTGGCCAGCAGAATAGCGGTCAGTTCACCGATTTGCCGGGCTGAAAACCCTTCCCATTGCAGATATAACCCGAAGTAGGGCACCAGCACGCCAAGCGTGGCGAAGTAGAAAAAATAAAAGCCTGACAGCCGCCAGTAGGGGACTTGGGATAACGGCACGAACTCAGGCTTGCGCCGGAATAATCGGCGTATCAGTCGTTACATCAGCATTCTGGGCGCGGTGACGCAGCATATGATCCATCAATACCAGTGCCAGCATGGCTTCGGCAATCGGTGTGGCGCGGATGCCGACGCAGGGATCGTGACGACCATGGGTGACCACTTCAATCGGATCACCGTTAACATCAATACTGCGGCCGGGGATCCGCAAACTCGACGTCGGTTTCAGCGCCATACTGACGACAATATCCTGACCACTGGAAATACCGCCTAAAGTGCCGCCGGCATTATTGCTAAGAAAACCCTGCGGCGTCAGTTCATCACGATGCTCAGTGCCTTTTTGCGTCACCGATTCAAAACCGGCACCGATTTCCACGCCTTTGACGGCATTAATACTCATCATGGCATGGGCAATATCGGCATCTAAACGATCAAAGATCGGCTCACCCAGACCGGGCGGTACATTGCGGGCAATGACATTGATGCGTGCGCCAATCGAGTTGCCCTCTTTGCGCAGCGCATCCATATAATCTTCTAACTGCGATTCGATAGCCGGATCCGGATTAAAAAACAGGCTGTGATCCAGATGTGAAAAATCCAGCGTTTGTGCTTTTATCGGACCTAACTGCGCCATATAGCCCTGAATTTCGATGCCATAACGCTCGCGCAAATATTTTTTGGCAATACCGCCGGCGGCGACACGCATAGCGGTTTCCCGCGCCGAAGACCGGCCACCACCGCGATAATCGCGAAAGCCGAATTTGTGATGGTAAGTGTAATCGGCATGTGCCGGCCGGAATTGCTGAGCAATATTGCCGTAATCCTTGGAACGCTGATCAACGTTTTCAATCAGCAGGCCAATCGGTGTGCCGGTGGTTTTGCCTTCAAATACGCCGGACAGAATTTTGACCTGGTCCGGTTCGCGGCGTTGGGTTTCGTGACGGCTTTTGCCGGGCCGGCGGCGATCCAGATCACCTTGTAAATCGGCTTCGGACAGCGCCATTCCCGGCGGACAGCCATCGACAATCGCGCCTAAAGCCGGGCCGTGACTTTCACCGAAAGTGGTAACGGTGAACAGTTTTCCGAAGCTGTTGCCTGACATAAAAAATTCCGGTCAAATTAAATAATAAATAGCGTAGCAAATCCGAGGAACGCCATAAAACCAACCACATCGGTAATGGTGGTCAGCAGCACACTGCCTGACAGTGCCGGATCGATACCGACTTTTTTCAGCGCCAGCGGGATGGTGACGCCGGCCAGTGAAGCAGCCAGTAAATTAATAATGATAGCAACCCCAATCAGTACCGCAATGCTAATTTCCTGAAACCATAAGTAAGTGACAAAAGCGATGGCGATAGCCCAGATAATACCGTTCAGCGCGCCAACGGCGATTTCTTTACGCAGCAGCCAGCGTTTATTTTTGTCATTTAGCTGCCCCAGCGCCATTGATCGAATAACTAAGGTCAGCGTCTGACTGCCGGCAATGCCGCCCATACTGGCGACAATCGGCATTAACACCGCCAGCGCGACGATTTTTTCGATGGTGGTATCAAATAAACCAATGACCCACGATGCCAGAAAAGCAGTGATTAAATTGATGCCTAACCACAGCGAACGGCGGTGGACACTTTTTTTCACCGGCGCGAAGGTATCTTCATCTTCGCCGAGACCTGCCATGCTCAGCATGGAATGTTCGGCGACATCACGGATGACGTCGACCACGTCATCGATGGTGATACGGCCTAGCAGATGATTGTCTTTATCGACCACCGGCGCCGAAATCAAATCGTGTTTTTCAAAGCGATGGGCGACATCTTCATCAGACATATTGGCCGGAATGGCTTCTACCTGATGCGACATGACTTCACGCACGGTCATGGAGCGGCTGCGGCTGACCACTTGTGATAAGCGCAAAGTACCAAGATATTTATCATTGTGATCAACGACATACAGGCTGTCGGTGTTTTCCGGCAGGTCACCGAGCATACGCAGATAACGCAACACCACTTCCAGCGTGATATCCGAGCGTACCGTCACCACGTCGGTGTTCATCAGGCCGCCGGCGGTGTCTTCCTCAAAACCGAGAATGACTTCGATACGGCGACGGCGCTGGCTGTCCATGGCCCGCAACACTTCCTGCATCACATGATCCGGCAGATCCTGCAGTAAGTCGACTACGTCATCGGTATCCAGATCTTCGGTGGCGCTGAGCAGATCCGCGGTGTCCATATCAACCATCAGGCTGGTACGGACATCCTCACCGATGTAGGAAAGCACCTCACCGCGCAGTTCGGGATTGATAATCGGCCAGCAGACTTTACGCTCGGCCGGTGGCAAGGATTCCAGTAAGTGTGCCGTTTCGGCCGGATGCAAACTTGCCAATAAACGCCGCATCCTGACGAAGCGGCCGCTTTGCAGCGCGTCGGCAAGGGTATCGAGCGAATGATTTAAAGCATGGTGTTGATCCAGCTCAGACATGTCCGGCTCCACAGGGCGTCGGTATTCGGGGAAAAGCTTGCTGCGTATTTTAGCCTGTGGGGCCGGTGCTGGATAGCGCTAAATCAGGATTGGACAGGATATGTAAGGTTAATGATCATGTTCCGGCGCGTTGATTTGCTCCAGCAACATATCGGCTTCCAGCGCATCAGAAACGTCCATGATCTGCAGTGTATTGGCCGGTAATTGACCCAGATCGGTTTCGTTAATGATCTGTTTGACTTCCAGCAGGGCATTGGGATGCATGCTGAAATTTTCCAGACCCATGGCCAGTAAAAGCCGCGTAAACCGGGGATCACCGGCCATTTCACCACACATCGACACCGGCACATTATGACGTTTGCCGGCTTCCAGTGTTATGTGGATGAGCTTCAAGACCGCGGGGTGCAGCGGGTCATAAAGATAGTTGACGTGATCATCAATACGGTCGATGGCCAGTGTGTACTGAATCAAATCGTTGGTACCGATGGACAAAAAATCCACATGTTTGGCAAACATATCGGCGCACACGGCGCTGGCCGGGATCTCAATCATCGCGCCGATTTCAATATGCCGGTCGTATTCAAGGCCTTCCCGATCCAGTTCGATTTTGCATTGTTCAAGCAGATTACGGGCCTGAAGCAGCTCATGCATGGTCGAAATCATCGGGAACATGATTTTGATTTTGCCAAATGCCGAAGCCCGTAAAATGGCCCGTAACTGGGTACGAAACATCGCTGGCTGGGTCAGACACAGTCGAATCGCCCGCAGACCCAATGCCGGATTGGTCACCACACTTTGTGAAGCCTGGCGGCCACCATCAACGGTTTTGTCGGCACCCAAATCAAAGGTGCGGATAGTCACCGGCTGATTATTCATGCCCTCAACCACATCACGGTAGGCGGCCAGTTGCTCTTCTTCTTCGGGCGGCGCTAGCCGGTTCATGTAGAGAAATTCAGTACGATACAAACCGATGCCCTGCGCGCCGGCGGCGGAAATGGTGCTGATATCCTCGGGCAATTCGGCGTTAGCCAGCAAGGTGATGTTTTTGCCGTCACGAGTTTTGGTGGGCTGCGATTTATAGCGGCTTAACGATGAAATATGTTCATCAAAGGCGATACGGCGCTGCTGGAATTCAGAGGTGGTTTTGTCATCAGCGCCGGCGATCATAATGCCGGCTTCGCCATCGACAATCAGCGGTTCGTTATCCTGTACATAACGGCGCACCGACTCGACGCCGATGATCGCCGGGATGCCCAGACTACGTGCCAGAATGGTGGTATGCGAAGTGGCACCACCATGTTCGGTGACAAAGGCGGCAATACCCTGATGCTGCATCAATACCGTATCTGCCGGGGTTAAATCCTCAGCGATAATGATATGACCCTTGAGCCGACCATCAGGAATTTCGTGATCGGCAACTTCCTGATCAGCGAGGATCCGGTGTACCCGGTTAACCACATGATCCACATCATCACGACGGGTCCGTAAATACGGATCGTCCATTTCATTAAATACGTTGATCAGGGCATCACGCTGTAATTGCAAAGCCCATTCAGCATTACAGCGGCGCTGGCGGATCATCTCAACCGGTACTTTGCTCAGCGATGAATCATTGAGCATCAGAATGTGGGTGTCGATAAAAGCAATTACATCCGATGGCGCATTGGCCGGAATATGATTACGAATAGCTTTGAGTTGCTGCTTGGCTTGCTCAATCGCGTCCAGCAGCCGATCCACTTCCTGTTCAATGGCAAATGCCGGGATCAGGTATTCACGGACATCCGGCTGGTTATGAAACAGAATATGGGCACGGCCGATGGCAATGCCACGGGAAACACCAAGACCTTGTAATTCCAGCGTCATTGGCCTTCCCCGAAATAATCGTCGATCAGACGGCCAATGGCACTCAGCGCGGCATCGGCATCATTACCATCAGCACGTACGGTGATTTCAGTGCCTTTGGCAGCGGCCAGCATCATCACACCCATAATGCTTTTACCGTTGACTTCACGACCGTCACGACGCACCAGAATGTCAGACTGAAACTCTGCAGCAGTCGTCACAAACTTGGCTGCAGCGCGCGCGTGCAGGCCGAGTTTGTTGATAATGGTAAATGTTTGTTCCTGCTGCATCATGTTAGGTATCCGGAGTGGTGGCAGCGGACAATACCTTCCTGCCCCCCACTGATGGCTTTAATTTCCAGTTCTTCAAGATTCAGGGTCGGGTAGTTGAGCACCCTTACCAGCATCGGCAGGTTCAGGCCCGAGACAATGCGGATATCATTACGATCAGATACTGCACAGGCGATATTACTGGGTGTCGAACCGAACATATCGGTCAGGATCAAAATACCATGGCCCTGATCCAGCCCCAGCAAATCGCGGTTCAGCTGTTTACGAATCGCGTCAGGGTTGTCTTTGACCTCGATAGAAATCACTTTGGTCGGCAACGGACAACAAGACAACATTTGCCGTGCAGTGTTGATAAGTTCGGTACCGATATGGTTATGCGATACGATTAAGATGCCTACCGTCATGCGTTGTCTCTGGGCCGTTTTTCAAGGCGGGTAACGGCCTTGAATGTAATTGATATCGGGTGAATTCGCAAATTTACAGCCTGCTTTCTGTTGATCATTGCCGGCGCAGCCAGAGATCGATTCGTTCCGGCAGACTCAGGGGATTATTGATAGACAGCGCCAATACCGGCAGCTTGAGACCGAGCAGCGTCGTAAATTGTTGTGGCTGAAAGCTTACCGTCTTGGGTGGTTCTGCCAGAAGCTCAATAATGGCATCCAGTTTTGATTCTGGCTGTACTGCTTCGTTGTCGAACAAACTGCGAATGTTGAGTAATCCCAACTCACGGCTATGTAGCTGACCGTCTATTGTTGGTGGGCAACAGGCAATTAGCTGATTTTGCCGGCGGCTGATATCGACAATATCATCGGCAATTAACTGGCCGCCTTGTTTAACAATCGCCAGTGCCAGACTGCTTTTGCCGATACCCGGCGGGCCACATATCAGCAGGCCATGATCCTGCCATCTAACCATGACACCATGTTGCTGGATGACAGCGCTGCTGTCAGGCATAGTGATAAAAAATCAACAAATACTAATCGTCGTCAATCGACAACAGGTATTCAAACACGGCTTCGGCATTACCGGCCTGGCGGATTTTGCTGCAGCAACCGGCATCACGGAACAGCGTGACCAGCCTTGATAAATGCTGCAAATGGTTTTCTGAGTCATCTTCTGGGACCAACAAACCAAAAGCAATATCAATCGGTTGACCATCGGCGGCTTCAAAATCGACTGGCTCAGCCAGCGTCAGCATCGCGGCAACGGTATGGGTTAAATC
>CAMPHB010000007.1 GCA_946885755.1 uncultured Methylophaga sp.
CTTACGAGGTTGGGGCAACACGTCGTAAGAACATAAATCAGACGATTTCCCGGCATATAATGGTATTAGCCGTAGTAACCATTACATGGTTTTTGTTTTCCTGGTGGATGTACTGGGCGTTCAATGCAGGTCCCGGTATCTTCGGGCCATTAATTAGCAATGACTTTACGGCCGCCGCTTTACCCTGGTCTCAATCAATGGGGCCAAACCTCTCGGATAATATTAGTGGTGTTTTCTGGGCAGCGTTTTTGCTGTTTTCATGGACGGCCGCAGCCATTGTGTCCGGCGTGGCTATAGAGCGGGTCAGAACCGGCGCGTTTCTGGTGATTGCCGTATTGGTTGGCTCGGTCACCTGGGTGATTGACGCTTCGTGGGGCTGGCATGCTGAAGGCTGGATGGTGCAGCTGATGGGGTACCACGATGCTTATGCTTCAGGTGTTATTCATGGTGTAGCCGGTGGTGCTTGTCTGGCTTTGGCCATTGTATTGGGGCCGCGTATCGGTAAATTCGGTGCCAATGGTGAAGTCAGAGATATAAAAGGCCATAGCCCATGGTTATCCTGCTTTGGTCTGTTGCTGATTTATGCCGGTTTCTGGGGCTTTTACGCTGCCTGTAATATTCCGTTTCTGGATATTGGCGCCGATGGTGCAACCCGGATTGGTACAACCAATATTTATCTGATGCCGACTACGCTGTCAGCAATCACCTTTAACTTCATTATGTCGCTGACTGGCGGTTTGATGGCCGGCTTTATGGTCAGCCGCGGCGATCCGTACTGGACTATTTCACTGGGTCTGGCCGGCATTATCGCAGCTTCAGCGGGTAATGATTTATACCACCCGCTGCAAGCCTTGTTTATCGGTGCGGTAGCTGCCGTGGTTGCTTACAAACTGCATTTCTGGGTCGAGCGTCGTTTCAAAATTGATGATCCGGTGGGTGCGGTTGCCGTTCACGGTTACGCCGGCACCTTTGGTGTGATTGTCGCGGGCTTTATGCTTTGGGGCTACCCGGCCGCAGCACCGATCGATTTAACTGGCTGGTGGGTCGAGAGTGTTGGCTGGTTTGGCGTAACAGAAGATGGCTACCCCGCGGTTAATCCATTGGGCAACTTGATTGGTGCTTTCATCATGTTTGGTCTGCTGGGCTTTTTGCCGACTTATCTGCTGGCAAAACTGTTCCAGAAAATGGGCATTTTGCGTGAGCCACGCGAAGTTGAGCTGGCGGGTGCAGATACCTATCGCGATCAGGACCACTATCCGTATTTTGCGAGAGCGGAATCAGAGTTCGATCTCATTGAAAGACAGTACATCGACAAATAACAGACAGGAGAGATGATTATGTCTACAGGAATCAGTTCATGGCTCAATCCGGAAGCAATCACTGCAATTTATCCGTTCGTTGGGACGGAGGTGTTGCTGACTATTGCCGGGTTAGTGTTTTGGGTGTGGTGGCATATTAAACAAATTCGTGATGAAAACCGCGAGTTAGAAGAGGCTGCCGCCGCACATCGTGAAGAAGGCCTGCATAACGTGATGAACAGGCACAATGGCGGCTAAGGCAAGCGTCTCTGTTTAGTTAAAAAACCTCTCGGGGGCAGAGTAGTGCTCCGTTCCCCCGGCCTCGGCCGGGGGCTTTTTTCATAAATTACTGTCCGGCGACGAAAAATATTAACTGAGTTCATCGATACCGCACCGGGCAGAAAAAACTTTTGTGATGATTTTTTAAACCGCAGAAAAGAGGAACAATGATGAAAAAGCTTACAATTTTAACGGCTTCGGCTGCCTTGCTTACTTCCGGTGCCGCAATGGCCTGGGAAAGTGAAGATGGTCAACACTCAACCAGCGCCAGTGTTGCCCTTTCTTCTGAATATATCTGGCGTGGTATTTCACAAACTGATGGTGATCCGGCTATTTCAGGTAGCTTTGATTATGGTCACAGCAGTGGCTTTTACGCCGGCGTTTGGGGATCCAACGTTGACTACGGTGATGATGCCAGTGCGGAATTTGACGTTTATTTAGGTTTTGCCGGTGCGTTTGGTGATACCGGGCTGGGCTATGACGTTGGTTTTATTCGTTATATGTTTCCCGGCGAAGATTATAACTTCAACGAAGTCTACGGCTCTCTGAGTTACAGCATCTTTACAGCTGGTGTGGCTTATTCCAGTGACACATTGGGCTCTGATGAGGATGGCTATTACTGGTCTCTGGATGCAGCTTATGATTTGCCTGTCGGCGTTAATTTGTATGCAGGTGTAGGCTACTTTGATGCTGACGAAAACACTTTTACAGCTGGTATCGATGATTATTCACATTACTGGGTGGGTGTATCCAAGGAATTAGCAGGTTTCACACTTGATCTGTCATATCAGGATACAGAAAGTGATGCTGAAGACATTTATGGTGATTTAGCTGAGGAGACTTTCCTGTTCTCAGTATCCAGATCTTTTTAATATCAGTAGGTAAATCGGGAGGGTGCCACGCTGTCGGCGGTTGCTGAAAGCGTGGCACCCTCTTTTTTGTTTATAAGTAATCCGTCGGTATGAGCCGCCGTTAAGCATAATATGACACCGGTGGTACGGTGAACTTGAGATTCAATCTTGTTGTGCATGACAACGCATTGAGCTGGCTTGCTATCCGAGAGCTTTGCTGCACAATTTAATAGCTATCTTCAGTGGTTGACGCATCACTAGCCGTCAAATCCTGATTACCCCCTAGGAAGTACTCACTCAAGAGAATTACCTGATCACAAAGTAAGCGTTATGTTCGAAACAGACTTTTCACTGAGTCTTTTATGGTGAAAACCGTAGTCGGGTTTTCAGGCTGAAATCAACTTTGTAGCGCCGGCATCAATTTATACCGGACATAGCTGGAGAAGTGATAATGAGTGACTATAACTTGAACAATGCGGCGGCTGCCCAGTCGCCAGACCATGATACGCTTGAACGGTCAATTGACTGGAAGCAGGGGCTGGCCATCGCTTCCGGTGTGCCTTTATTGATTTTACCGTCGCTGGGCTACTTTCCGATGTGGGTGGCAGCGGCGGCGATCATTATCTGGGGTTTGTCTGTTTTGCAAGGATTTATGCAAAACGTGGCTTATGCCGAAATGGCGACAACCTTTCCCAAGGCATCAGGTTTGCCGGGGTTTGCCCAGCATGTTTTTACTTCAAAAGATTATCAGGGAAAGTATGACAAAGGTAAGTTAATTGGCGGTTTCAGTGCATGGAGTTACTGGTTTGCCTGGAATCCGGTGTTAGCTATTTTTGCCATACTGGTGGGCAGTTATCTGCAGGGGCTGTTCCCCGGGCTGGGTGAGATGTTTACGGCATACCAGCTGTCATTATTGTCTGGTGTTGTGATATTTACCGCCTTGATTGTCATCAACTATTTTGGCCTGAAGGACGGTGCGGTCTTAGGTTATTTTCTGGCAGCGATTTCGATTATTCCCCTGGTGGTGATGACAGCTACACCTTTTGCCACCGGCTCAGTGGATCTGGGTAATATCACCAATCAGTGGTTACCTACTGACTGGTCCTGGGATTTACATCATATCCTGATTCTGTTCGGGCTGTTCGCCATCGCCCAGTGGAGCGCTTGCGCCTGGGAAACCGCCGCTATTTATGGACCTGAATACAAAAAACCTTCTAAAGACGTGCCGAAAGCCTTGTTCGTATGTGGTGCTATTTGTCTGCTGACTTTTGTGCTGGTGCAGGCGGCTGTTATCGGTGTGCTGGGTGTGGAAGGGGTTCTGGCAGAGCCATTATCGCCGATGATTCCAGTTGCTCAGGCAGCTTTTGGTGAGGCAGGCTCTGTCATCACCATTATCATGCTGATTGCTGCGATGATCCTGATTATTCAGACGGCTTATCTGGGCTCTGCGCGGGCGATGCACTCCATGGCACATGAAGGTAATCTGCCCAAAGTGTTGAGCAAAGTTAATGACCACGGTACACCGGTTTTGGCGATGGTTATCATTGGCCTGTTTAACTTGGTGCTGATTTCGATGGGCACACCGGCGGCGATTCTGGCGGCATCTGCTATTGGTTATACCTGTGCCAACGGTATCAGCCTGTTTGCTTATGTTAAAGCCAAGAAAGATCCCCGTTTTGCCACTCTGGAAAGACCTTTTAAAGCGCCTGGAAGCTGGAAAAGTGTCGCCATGTTGTTTGGTTTGTTCAATATCCCACTGTGTCTGATTGGTGTGGTGTATCTCAACAGCCTTGAAGTTGGCTGGTTCTCTACCTGGATTGGCTTTATCGTTCTGGGGTCGTATCTGCCGATCTGGCTGTACACCCAATATGAATCACGTAAGCATCTGGCAACTTTGCGTCCAGCTGTCAGCAAATGATCAGCAGAGGGGGCGGGGCTTGTTACCCGTCCCCTGACTGCATAAGCAAAAGTCATAAAAAGCAGGTGTTATTAGCTTCAGATCAGCGTCGGCTGTTGTTTTCACGCAGAGCCTTTGGCCGTGTTTGAAGATGTTACAGACAGGTGTCTATGACTTTAGTAGTACCCCTTCTTTGCAATTGTTTAAGGATGTATCACCAAAGATAATACGATTGAAGCTGATCTTAATTGTTTTCAGTTTCTTCATAGTTATCCTTAAGTCAGTTCTCTCTCGTAGAACTTTATGGGGGAGCTTCCCGCTGCAATCTTGCAAACGGGGGGATCCCCTCTTTTTTTGACAAGATTTAGGTATTACTTAGAACCGCTGCGTTACAGAAAAGGATCCGCTAAATGAACTTGCCGTTAATGAATGTGCTGGAAGATGTCCAGAATACGCCGGATAAACGTAATTTAGTGATCGATGAAGTTGGTATTAAATCACTTCGTTATCCGGTTCGATTCCAGTCCAACGTCTCTGGTCCTATTCAGGTAGTGGCTAACTTCGATATGGCCGTCAGCTTGCCGCATCATGTCAAAGGCACGCACATGTCAAGATTTGTCGAGCTTTTAGAGCGTCCCGGCCAGGTATTTTCAGTAACCACGATAAAAAGTTTTATGCTGGATATGCTCGACCTGCTGGAGGCGGAAAAAGGCCGGGTGCAGATGCGTTTTCCGTTCTTTATGACCAAGGCCGCTCCAGTCTCGCAGGTTAAGAGCAAAATGGACTATGACGTTACCTTTATTGCAGAGATCACACAGGATTTTTCGCTGACCGTCAAAGTAGAGATCCCCGTGACCAGTTTGTGTCCATGCTCTAAAAAGATTTCCAATTATGGCGCACACAACCAGCGATCTCTGGTAACCGTAGCAGTCAATCTGAAAAATAAAATGAGTCTGGAAAAACTGATTAGCCTCATCGAAGAGCAGGCTTCGAGTCAGTTATACGGGCTGTTAAAGCGTCCTGATGAGAAGTTCGTCACCGAATATGCCTACGATAATCCAAAATTTGTAGAAGATTTGGTCAGAGATATCGCCGTGGCACTTCAGCAAGCCCCCGAAGTCGACGGCTTCAAAGTTGAGTGTGAAAACTTTGAGTCAATTCATAACCACTCTGCTTACGCGGTGATAGATACTATGAAGCGAGGTGCCGCATGACACAGCGTGCTATCCCCTTTTCAGCCAAAGCAACTCCTGCAGGTATCTCACCAATTAGCGAGATTTTAGCGGAAATCCGTCAGGGCAAGATGGTTATTCTGGTGGACGATAAAAATCGTGAAAATGAGGGCGACCTCATCATGGCCGCAGCAGCGATTGATGATCAAGCGGTAAATTTTATGGCTATGCATGCTCGCGGCTTAATCTGTCTGACATTGACAGAGGCTCATTGTAGACAGTTAGAACTGCCGCTTATGGTCAACCATAATAACTCGGGTCTGGCGACTAATTTCACGGTCTCAATTGAAGCTGCAGAAGGTGTGACTACCGGCATTTCAACCGCAGATCGAGCAAGAACCATTCAGGCGGCATCCGCCCAAAATGCAAAATCATCAGACATTGTTATGCCAGGCCATATCTTCCCCTTAATGGCGCATAAAGGGGGCGTGTTAGCGAGAGCCGGCCATACCGAAGCCGGTTGTGATTTGGCGCGCCTGGCGGGCTTTCAGCCTTCAGCGGTTATCTGCGAGATCATGAACGATGATGGCAGCATGGCAAGACTGCCGGATTTATTGGCATTTGCAGACAGGCATCAGCTCAAAATCGGTACGGTTGCCGACTTAATTGCTTACCGGCATGCCCACGAGCAGTTGATTAACTTAGCCGAATGCAGAAAGTTAATCACCATGTTTGGTGCGTTTGAGCTGCGGCGATATACAGATTGCAGTACTGGCAATATTCATCAGGCGCTGGTTTATGGTGATGTTAATGCCAGTGAAAATACCTATGTCAGGGTTCATGCACCGTTTAATGGCATGGATTTACTGGATAACGACCGGCGTGGGCATAGCTGGAGTGTCACTGAGGCGATGCGGGCAATTTGTGCTGCGGGTTCTGGCGTTTTATTGCTTATGCATGATGATGGCATCGGCGAATTTAAGGGCGATACGTCAAAAGAGATCAAACACTACGGTATCGGTGCACAAATATTGCGTGATATTGGCGTGACAGACATGACGCTGTTGACCAGACAAAGGGCTTTGCCGGCCATGACCGGTTTTGGTCTTAACGTTAAAGGCTTTCTGTTACCTGAGGATGTCAAAGCGGAATCAATGTTGAACAGCCGTTCAGCGGCGCATTAAATAAAAACAGCGCTATAAAATTCCAATCTGTACGATAACGGGTGAAGGAGATTAAATGGCCTGGTTAATCTTGTTCGTTGCAGGCTTACTGGAAGTCGCCTGGGCAATTGGTCTGAAATACAGTGATGGGCTATCACGGCCAATTCCAACAGTTGCCACGGTACTGACACTGTTGTTAAGTTTCTGGTTATTGGGCATTGCCATGCGCGACTTGCCCGTCGGTACGGCCTATGGTGTCTGGGTTGGTATTGGCGCGGTTGGCACGGTTATTCTTGGTATCGCACTGTTTAATGAGTCGACCAGTCCCGGCCGTTTAATCAGTATTAGTTTTATTATCATCGGTATTATCGGCCTTAAACTCAGCACAGTTGATAGTTAGCGATTATGATTGCTACAGCAAATGCGTTATTAACCGACATATTCAGGCCTTGTTTTCATGTCAAGAGATTAATGTGGCCCAGCAAGATGTATCAATGCCATTTCATGGCCGCGGACAAATCCATACTCTCCATAGAACCATAAACTGGAAGAGTGCATTTTGGGTTACCAGCGGCGTACCCGTGTTGGTGCTGTTTTCGATGGGGGCCATTTCGGCCACAGTAGGTAACCCTGCCTGGCTGGTGTGGATTATTTCCATTTGTTTTGGCTTTATTCAAGCATTTACCTATGCGGAAATTGCCAGCTTATTTCCGCATAAATCAGGCGGTACCTCAATTTATGGTGCGGTTGCCTGGATTAGATACAGCAAAATAGTTGCGCCTATATCCATATGGTGTAATTGGTGGGCCTGGTCGCCGGTACTGGCGATTGGCTCCGGATTATCTGCAGGTTATATTCTGAACGCCCTGTTTCCTGCCGATGCCGTCATCAACACCTGGCAACTTGTGTTACTGGATCTCAGTGCATTAAAGCAAGGGCTCAGCCTGAGAATTGATGCGACTTTCATCGTCGGGGCGACAGTACTTTTGCTGGTTTTTGCCGTGCAAAACGGTGGTATTTTACGTTCTGCCAGAATTACCATGATTCTGGGCGTAACGGCGCTATTGCCCTTGATGTTGATAGGTATCGTCCCGCTATTGAGCGGTGACTTACCCCGCGATCACTTTTTCCCACTTACGCCGCTGCAACTGGACTCTGCTGGTGATGTAATTGCCGGTGAGTGGAATATGCAAGGCTGGATATTATTCGCCGGTGGCTTGTTTATCGCCGGTTGGTCGGCCTATGCATTTGAAACAGCGGCTTGCTATACCCGTGAATTTAAAGATCCCAAAAGAGATACTTTTAAAGCGATCTTTTATTCCGGTTTGATGTGTCTGGCGGTTTACACCATGGTGCCAATCGCGTTTCAGGGCTATTTGGGACAAGGGGAAATGATTGTGCCTGCGCAACTTGATTCAGCGGGCAATATTATCGAACCAGCACAATACAGCGGTATGCTGGCTGCTGATATTTATAGCGGTGCCGGTGTCGCCAATGCGCTAGCTTCGGTTGTCGGCAACAACCCCGTGATCGCCAATATGATCGTGGTGATGCTGGTTCTGGCAATGTTGCTGGCGATCATGACCGCCATGTCAGGTGCTTCCCGAACTTTATATCAGGGCTCGGTAGATGGTTTGTTGCCAAAATTTCTCTCTCAGGTAAATGAAGAGGGGGCACCCACCAATGCTATGTGGTCAAATCTGGTGCTTAATTTGCTCTTATTGCTGATGTCAGATTATGTGTTTGTGTTGGCCGCCTCTAATGTCGGTTACATCATTTTTAACTTTCTGAATCTTAATGCTGGCTGGATCCACCGGCTCGACCGGCGCAACTGGGAAAGACCATTTAAGGCGCCAACAGTGTTATTGGTAACCGGCATCATTTTGGCGTTTGTAAATGTGGCCATAATGGGCTTGGGTGCCAATGTTTGGGGAGAAGGTGCGCTTTTTAGCGGTATTGCAATGGCTTTACTGATAATCCCCATTTTTCTCTGGCGTCACTATGTGACAGATAAAGGCCAGTTTCCCAAAGCCATGCAAGATGATATTCGGCTGGATGCTATGACTGAAGGCCGGGCAGGCAGGCTTCCCTATTTGGCACTTGCCGCTGCAGTATTGATTGTTTATTTCACCAGCAATCTGGCAGGACAGGTTATCTAACATCCTGGTGGTTCTGCACCGGCCACAAAATCCCCTCCTAAATACCCAAAAGGAAGTACGCCATGATGGGAATTTTCGTGTAAGTCCGACTGGGCTATGTTTTCACTCAAGGTGACTTTAATTATCAGCGTCGGAGTGAGCCATGAGTAATTCAACCCAAATCATCACTAAAGCAGAAGCGGCCGTTACACGAAATTCTGTCCTGAATGGCCGTCACAAAGAGTACGGTTCAAAGCTGGACGGCGACACCTGGAACGGTATGCCTATTCCATGGCGCTACCATACAGATCCTCAAGATGAGGTTGTTGCTGTCAGAACCCGAGCCGGTCTTTATGATGTTTCTGCACTGAATATTGTCAATATCAGTGGGCCGGCAGCCTTGAAAGTGCTGGATCAACTAGTGGCGATTGATGTGACGGAGCTGGAGCCGGGCAATTCACGGCTGGCAGCGGAAGTGAATGAAGAAGGCGCACTGGTTGATGACATCATGGTTATTTGTGATGCCAAGGACAAATACCGTGTATCACATGGCAGTGGGGCAACACAGGAAACGCTGGCAAAACTGGCAACAGGACTTGATGTGACCGTTGAGCAGGACTATGACGTTCATATTCTGTCTCTGCAGGGACCACGTTCCGTTGATGTGCTTGATCCAGAAGTCGATGTCGATTTGGCCCGTCTGCCTTATTTCAAACATCTTGAAACCCAGTTGTTCGGTCGCGATGTCATTATTGCCCGCGGCGGTTATTCCGGTGAGCGGGGTTATGAAGTCTATTGTTCAGCGAACGACGCTGTTTATCTCTGGGACAAAATTCTGGAAAAAGGCCAGCCTTATGGCGTGATCCCGGCCTCCTGGGACTCGCTTGACTTGACCCGTGTCGAAGCTGCTTTGTTGTTCTTCCCTTATGACATGCCGGAAGGTGACACCACCCCGTGGGAAGTCAATCTGCACTGGTGCATCGATCAGCACAAAAAAGGTGATTACATCGGTAAAGCGGCTCTGGCCAAACTGAAAGGCCGTGAACGCTTTAAGCAGGCTGGTTTGATCTGTCAGAGCAATGAAGCGATGGAAATCGGTGCCAAGATTACCAGGGACGGCAAAGAGATCGGTGAGGTGACCAGCGCTATTTTCAGCCGCTATTTGATGCAATCAATTGCCATGGTGCATATCAAACCGGAGTTTTCCGGGCTGGGTACTGAGGTGATTGTTAATAACAGCAAACCGGTCAAAGCACATGTGGTCAAGATGCCATTTTATGATCCGATGCGTCTGCGTACTCATCCGGAAAAATAAAACTAAAGCAGCTTAAGACACCTGCGTAGAAGATGAGGAAATAGTAATGCAAAGAGGATATTGGATCCGCAGCAAACCCCTTTATGATTCGCTGGTCTGGAAGCAACATGCAACCGGCCATGTGGTGATTGCTCAGGGCGAGGGTGGCATAGCCGTATTAAAGCTATTTCAGCAGATGTGCCCGCGGGAGCCAATTAAGTTGTTGTTTGCCGAAGATTCCGCAGCCACCAGAAAATATGGCGACATCATTCAAACACTGGTACCAGAAGGTTTACAGATATGTGAGTCGGAACAGGCGGTGCTGAGCATGCTTCGGCAACAATTGCCGGATTATCTGATGGGCACACAGTTTTATGTTGCTGGCAGCGAAGCCTTTATCTGGGCGGTTCTCGCTGAGCTTAAAGTTTATGGTGTGCAGGACAGAAATGTAGAGAAAGAATTGAGTGGCACGCTGGCCCGCAGTGTCTATTGTGTTCATTGCAAAACGACAGATAAAAACGTGCATCACAGTATTCATCAATGCAGTGGCTGTGGCCGCAACCTGTTTGTCCGAGATCATTTCTCCCGGCGCCTGGGGGCATACATGGGTGTCATGGTCGATGCTGAAGAGCCAGGCAATATTCCGGCAGCGGAGGAGATCTATCCATGAGTATTCTGAATGTCAAAGTAGCGGATGTGGAACAAGTGACCGAGGTGGTTAAACATTTCACACTGGTACAGGAAAATGGTGAACCCTTACCCCGTTTTTCTGGCGGCAGTCATGTTGTGGTATCGATGGACATCAATGGCCGGATTCACCGAAATCCATACTCATTAATGGGATCAACGGATAACACTGACAGCTACCATATCTCTGTGCGTAAGCAGGAAAACTCCCGGGGCGGTTCGGTTTTTATGCATGAGCAGGTGAAGCCGGGCTCCAGTTTGCAGATTACCTATCCGGTCAATCTGTTTGCCATTTCTAAACTGGGCCGCCGCCATATTTTGATTGCTGGCGGTATCGGTATCACCCCATTTATGTCACAAATTTCGGATCTAAATCGTCTGGGCTATGACTACGAGTTGCATTACGCGTACCGCTCTGCTGAGCATGCTGCATTTCGTGAGCAACTCATAGAAATGTGTGGTGATCGTGTGCATTTTTATGTGGATAGTGAGGGCGGGCGTCTGGATATCCCCCAATTGCTCAGCCACCAACCACTGGGCACCCATGTCTATACCTGCGGGCCGGAACCGATGGTCAAGGCACTGCATCTGCATGCTCGAAACCTTGGATGGCCGGATAACCATGTTCATAGCGAAGAATTTACAGCACCGCCAGTAGGTGACGAATTTATCGTTGAATTGGCGCTGAGTGGCATGGAAGTCACCGTGCCGGGCGATATGAGTATGCTGGAAGCGATGGAAGAAGCGGGTGCCGAACCACCTTTTTTATGTCGTGGTGGCGCTTGTGGCCGTTGCGAATTAGAAGTGGTGTCCTGTGACGGTGTCATTATGCACAACGATCATTATTTGTCTGATCACGAAAAGGCTGATGGCAGAAGCATTATGCCCTGCGTATCACGTGCTAAGTGTTCGAAATTAGTGGTCAATCTCTGAGGAATAAAGTGATGAATATGGCTAAAGAAATCGCATTTAAACAAGAAACCTTCCGGGATAGCTACACTTTTAGCAACTCACCAGAAGCGGTTCGCCGTTTTCCATTCCCGTTTGCTGAAGACGAATATATGTATAGCGTCAATATTGAGCAGCATAGCGGCGGGGAGCCTGGTTCGGTATTTGAACATGCCATTGATGTGGATGAGCATTATGTTGCCGAATGTGCAGACCGGCGACTGGTACTGGAAGACGATCCACTGCGTTATATCGCACTGCCACATATGATGGATGCGCAGTGGGATATGGTCGAACTGGTGATGGATTCGCTGTCTGCAGACTATCCGCAACTGTTCCAGCTCACCAAAGAGGGTAATAACTGGCACTGGATTAATAAGCCGCTGGGTATTGATCAGAAATTCGTTTTTGGCGATGAGTCTACTCTGCCGATGCAGCCTTTTGAGTTTGTCGGCCGGCAGGTGCAGGGTGACTGGATAATTCTGGACCAGCGTGATGATGATTTGTTTGCGGATATGGGTATTGTCACCAGTCAGGCTGACTGGTCGATGGCCTTCGATGCCGGCATGTCATTCAAGGAATGGCACGGCCCGGTGCCACAGGCAAATGAACTGGGCATTTTTGACCGGGCGCTGAAATATTTACTGCATATGCAATACGGCAGTCCGGTGCGCCGTTTAAACTGGACCATGACCGTTAATCCACGGCTTGATACGTCACCGGAAAATTATCCTTTCTGGGGGCCTGACAATGTCTCAGTGACGCCGGAAAATGTCGGGGATAAGGTTCACCTGCGTGTTGAATTGCAGGCTTTGTTTCGCCTGCCACGCAGTAATGCCATTGCCTTTAGCGTGCGCGGTTATCTGGCCAGCGTCAATGAGCTGGCTACTTATCCCCGCTGGGCTAAGCGCTTACGTCGCGTACTGACCAAGTTGCATCCGGATCTGTCCGAGTACAAAGGGCTGGATAATTATCGGCAGACGGTAATTGATTATCTCGCGCCAATGGACGATGGCGCCGATCTTGGACTGGGCACACATCCTGAATAATTCAGTAGCAAGTAGGCCTCTTCGGCGTGTTGACCACGGTAATTATGTAGTTTGATCGGTTAACAGTCCTGAGAGGCCGTTTTTCAGGCAATCATAGTTATCACAGTGCAGATCAGTAATGATGCCCTCTAGAGACAGTAATTCATCGGAGCCGGAAAAAACGCCACGACCTTGCTCAAAAACCCATTTGGTCTTGCCCGAGCGTGTGATCAAGCGATAAATCATGTGAAAACTTTGCTGTTTGGCTATCTGTTTTTGTACAAATTCCCAGCAGGTTTGCTGATCGTCCGGATGGATCAAACTCATGTAAGGAATACTCGGTGTTCTGACTAATTCATAAGGCTGATACTCACTGACTTCCAGACAGCCATTGCTGACATATTCCAACGACCAGTGCCGATCATTTTTACAACGGTAAATCATTGCCGGAATTCGCGACATTATCATTTCTGTTGCGGAGCCGGAATTGGCCCTGAGCCCTGCGGAGGCTTGTTTCATCTGGCTGATGTCAGTCAGCGTGCCAATAACACTGCTGCGCTCGCCTTTAAGCATGGAGGTCGTTGAAGCTCGTAATTCGAACCATCGGGAAACACCATTCTTTGCGATTAAGCGTAGCTCAAGCTGAGTATGTTGTCGTTTACCCTCAATAAGTGCGTTTAAGCGCGCCTCAGCCAGCAATAAGTCTTCGGGATGGATAAAGCCAAATAGATCGCGATCAATGGTTTCATCAGAGGTATAGTCGAGTAATCTTTCCCATGCGGGGTTGGCAAAGATAATTTCATGATTGACGTTGATTTGAAAAACGATTTGTTCGATGCGATCCAGTAATAACTGATACTGAAGTACTTCAACCTGACTATTGGTATCGGTTCGTGAGGGAGAGGTGAGTGAAAACTGTAATAACCATATGTTTCCGGTTTCTTCCTGATTAAGGGGTGACAATGACATATGAACAGGTATGGTTGTGCCATCGACATACATCATGCGTAGCGATAACGTGCGATTGATATTATCGTCTTCCTGATGGCTAATAAACTTAGTGAATTCGTTATGGTTGCTCGGGTGCAATAAATTAGTGATGGGCATATCGGTAATAAATTCTTCCATACCGATAAGGCCAAACTCTTTTAGAAATGCATTGTTGGCAAATTTAATATTAAAACCTTCAATAACGGCGGCAGGAGATGATAGCTTATTTGAAATGTCCTGACCCCAGGTTAACTTATCCATTTTGCTTGGTGACTGTTTGCGCTGTTGACGTTGAATATGAGGATAAATGCTAACTACAATAAGTATCGACAGCGCGGCTATTAATACCGTGGCTAAAACCGACAGATGCACGGTAAGCGGGGCTGAACTGTGCCACCAGAAAAAAAATATTAATGCATATACTGTACTCAGAAGTACCATGGAAAATAAAATCAGACTCATTATTTTTTTCTCAGCTAAATGCTTTATGGATAACGTTTTCCAATGACCAGTTTATGGCAAAAATTAAAATCATTATTAGACAATGTCAGTCAAAGGACTTTGTACGCAAAATTAATGCTTTTGTTGTGCTGTTT
>CAMPHB010000008.1 GCA_946885755.1 uncultured Methylophaga sp.
ATGCCTCACCACGGACATCAACGCCCTCCCAGAAACTATTAGTGCCCAGCAAAACTGCATTGCCATGCTCACGAAAGGCTTCCAGTAACTGGGCTTTACCGCCACTGCCCTGCACCATTAACGGATAATCTGAATCAGCTAAGAGTTCAGCAACCTCGTGCAAGGTTTTATAGCTGGTAAACAATAAAAAGGTGCGGCCTTCACTGAGGTTGATAACTTGCCGCGCTATATCTGCGACGTGCTGACTGTAAGCCCGGTCGGATGGCTCTACTGGGATTAGCGGCATATACAACAAGCTTTGCTGTTGATAATCAAACGGGCTGTTCCAGTGCGCGGTATCGGCATCAAAAATACCCAGCTGCTGACAAAAGTGATTAAATTGGCCGGCCACGGTTAAGGTTGCCGAAGTAAAAATCCAGGCCGCTGGTTTCTCTTCCAGCCAGTTCTGGAAATGGCCACTGATTTCAAACGGTGTGGCATGCAAAATAAAGCCAGAACTGCGATTATCCAGCCACAACACCAGATTGGCATCACTGTGGTTATCAAAAAATAAATCCAGTAAATTCAGCAGGTTTTCAGCACGTTGCTGACATTGTTTGAGACCCTGGCTGCGCTCTGCTGCCAATTTTAGCGTTTCATTAAGTAGGTCCAGCCGTTCCATGAGTTTGCTGTATTCATCACGGGTTTCATTATTTTCGATAAATGATTGCCAGGGACTGCGTAACTCCTGATTGCCCAGCAAAATCCGTAGCCGTTGCAAACAGCTCATCACCTGCTCGGCTTGTTCGCTGATAACCAGCATATCAGCGGCATCGGCCTGCATTTCCTGATTGGCATCACGGCATAATTCGGCAATCTGATGACTGCTTAGCCGGTGGCCGAGAAACTGGCTGGCAATCGCCGGTAACTGGTGCGCTTCATCAATAATAAAAGCGTCCGCGTTAGGTAACACCTCGCCCTGACCGGCGGTTTTCAGCGCAAAATCAGACATCAATAAATGATGATTGATAACCACTAAATCAGCTTCCTGAGCACGGCGGCGGGCTTCAACAATAAAACAATCCTGATATTCCGGGCATTGCTGGCCAAGGCAGTTTTCAACTGTGGAGGTGACTCTCGGCCACAAACCACTGACATCATCAAGCAGACTGGTTTCACTTAAATCGCCGTTGTCACTTTGTTTGGACCAGTTGCGCAAATCCTGCAATAACGGCCGTTGATATAGCAGTGCATCATCCTGCTCAGCCAGACCCAGACGGTGGTGACACAAATAATTACTGCGGCCTTTTAACACTGCCGCCTGAAACGGCACGCCCAGTGCTTTACGCAAAGTCGGCAAGTCGCGGTTAAATAATTGATCCTGAAGGTTTTTAGTGCCGGTGGAAATAAACACTTTTTGCCCTGACAAAATCGCCGGTGCCAGATAAGCAAAGGTTTTACCGGTGCCGGTGCCAGCTTCGGCAACCAAAATAGTGCCATTTTGCAGGGTTTGTGCGACCTTTTCGGCCATTTGCTGCTGGGCTTCGCGGGGCTGAAACCCTTTAATATGTCTTGCCAGCAGGCCGCCCTCGGTAAATACCGTCTGTAAATCGTCTTGCATTACCATCCCTGTCGTAAATTCATTGCCCATATCCACAGGCTGCCACTGGCTAAAAATCCGGCTAGTGCCAGATAAAACTGCCACTGATAATGCCGTAATAGACGCTTTTCCGGCACTGCAGAAATAATATAGGGCTTACCATGTGGCCCTTTGCCAAGCACATGAATGGCATCTGCTGGCTGGCTTAACTGCTGCTCGCAGATATGCTTATTGGCATCGTTGACCGCCTGTTGCCATTCCTGTTCGCTGATATCTCCGTCTTTATCCTTGTCATAGCGTTTTAAAAGATTCTGAAAATCCTGTTTCCATTCGCGCAGCAATAAACTGACTTGTTCACGCATGATTTGTTGGCTGGCGGTTTGAATACTGCTAAACCAGCCCAGTGCATACAGTGGCTGCTGTTCCGTTAAAAACCACTCCTGATATCGGCGCTCCGCGTTGAGTTTGTCACGCCAGGCGCGTTTTTCAGCATGCAGAATATCCGCCTCATCCGGATCGATGACACAAACACCGGTGTCATCACGCAGGTAAAACAAGGCATCACTGCGATAACGTTGTACCACCACCCAGCGGGTTCGCTGATTTTTGCCGTCGTAATACGTTTGTTTTTGCTCAACGATATAGTTGAACCAGACACATCGGCGGCCAGAAATCGGTGATACCACTGGCGGGCCGGGCATTAACTCGGTGATGCCATTCAGTTCCACACAACCTTGCGATGCAGAGCGGATTTTGGCAGTGGCCTGTCCGGATAATAGCCGGCCGCGTTTCAGCGCGATGAATAAACGAATAAAACCATAGGTACTGCAGGCCAGCAGAAATACCGACAAAAACACGAACTCTGTACTGTCCAGCGCTCTAATAACGCCGGCAAGTGTGTCAATGGTTTGCTGCATTTAGCCCTGAAACAACGTTTTTATATCTACGTCGGCAGTTTCGCTGTCGCTGAATTCCAGCAACTCAAACGCCTGAAAGCGAAACAGACCGGCAATAATCAAATCCGGAAACTGCTCAATTTGAATATTGTTGATATTGACGCTTTCGTTATAGAACTCACGGCGGTCGGCGATGGCATTTTCCAGACCGCTGATGCGTTGTTGTAAATGCTGGAATGACTCATTGGCTTTGAGTTCCGGATAGGCTTCGGCAACGGCAAATAAATTACCCAGGCCGAGGCGCATTTCAGTTTCAGCTAAGCCCAAAGCTCCCATATCGCCTTGCGCTTGAGCCTGAGAAACGGCGGCACGCGCCTGCATGACTTTTTCCAGCGTTTCCTGCTCAAACTGCATATATTTCCTGCAGGTTTCGACTAGTTTGGGCAGCTCTTCATGACGCTGTTTAAGCAGTATGTCGATATTTGACCAGGCTTTTTTGACGTTATGTTTTAAGGTCACCAGATGGTTAAAAATCACCACCGCATAAACCAGTATCACGGCGATGATCGCCCACAACACAAATTCGGCAATACTCATGATCCCTCTCCTGCTGCGCGATTAACCGGTTTGATTATCCCATATTTCGGCTTCGGCGCCGCCACCTGCTGTCCAGACCAGTTTGCCGATAATTTTAAACTGCGCGACTGACATGGCGCCGCGTTTTTTACGTTTGCTGTCACGTCCGGCCAAAGCTGTTTCAATGTCTTCACGGCTGGCTTCGTAGATATCCAGTGGTTGATAGGCATCGTCAAATAGCACCAGTACCACGCTATCCCAGTCCTGCTGTGGATTTATCTGACCGATCCGTGGTGTCGACGAGCGGCTTTCATCAAACAGTGCCCGGCCTTTGATGATAATACGCTGGCCTTGGCGATCACCCTTGCCCAACGCGTCATAAGCCAGACTGGCATCGTCGAGCAGTTGCAAATCCAGTGCTTTGGCAGCATCAAATCGGGCAATTTCACCGGTGACGGGCAGTGTCGTGCCGGTCGTTTGTCGGTAACGGGCAGCCAGCTGACGCGTTTCGTGCATCAGTTTATCAATCGAATAAATATCGATACCGGATTTTGCAAGTTCAGTCATAGCGGCATTATACACAGCAAAAAAAACGGCCTGATCGCATTAGCGGTCAGACCGTCAAATTATTTAAGGCTGTGAATTAACCTATGAAGTTAAGACCATCGCCTCAAGTCAAAAATTTCCGGTTTGCTTATTTTTTAGCATCCAGTTCTTTTTGATAATACTTGTGGACCAGTTTTTCCTGGTTTTCCAGCAGATAATCAATGCTTGGTTCATTGTTCATTGCTTTTTCAATCGCCCGGGTGGTGGCCCGGCGATGTACATCGAACAAGGCTTCATGATCCAGATTTTCGATGGTGGTAATGCCCGGATTCAACCATACCGAAACGATAATACCCAGATCATTGGCTTTTTCTTTGGGGATTGTGCCGTTACGAACTGCATCGAGAACACCGTTGGCAATCGCGCCTTGAACGGTACCCATCAGAATGTTGGTGTAGGCAGTCTTCTTAACGGTCACTTTACTGACCATAATGGTCGCCGGACGCACCTGCATATCAGTGTTCATCAGCGCCAAAACCCGTGAGTGACCTTGTACTTGATCGCCCATCAGGTTGGCAAAAGCGGTACCAAATGGACCATCCAGTTCGCCAATAACCACTTCTGGTTCAGCCGCTGTTAACGGTGGGCCGTCAGCGATCAAAGCTTCGCCGGTACGCATAATAATTCTGTCACTCATCGGATTGTGCTCCTTTGATTTCTTGGTAAAACAATCAATTATCCCCATCAGCAGCATTCGCCGCAAGTTTGAAAGACTTTATGCAATTGCGCTGGGCCGCTAAAATACTGACTTTAACGAGGATCGTAGATGAGTGATATGCAAACCCCTTATCAGCGGATCGGCGGCGAAACTGCGGTCCGGCAACTGGTGAAACACTTTTACCAGATCATGTCGGAAACACCGCAGACAGATATTATTCGCCGGCTGCATCCTGAGGATATTCAGGGCAGTGAAGACAAATTATTCTGGTTTTTAAGTGGTTGGTTGGGTGGCCCGCAATTGTATGTGGAAAAGTTTGGTCATCCCCGGTTGCGGGCGCGGCATTTGCCGTTTTCGATTGGCATCGAAGAGCGTGACCAGTGGTTGTATTGCATGGCACAAGCACTGAAAAAAATGGATTTAGAGCCATTATTTGCCGAACAATTGATGGCTTCTTTTGCCCAAACCGCAGACTTTATGCGTAATCGGCCGGAATCGTCATGAATATAAGTGCACTCATCATTGGTGATGAAATCCTCAGTGGTAAACGCCAGGACAAACATTTTGACTTTCTCAAACAACTGCTGGGCGAACGTAACCTGGAGCTGAGCAGTGTATTAATGGTCGGTGATGATCCCGATCAACTGGAACGCTGTCTGCGGTTTTCAATGGCCAGTGACAATTTGGTATTCAGCTTTGGTGGTATTGGCGCAACGCCCGATGATCGTACCCGGCAAACGGTCGCCAAGATAGCTGGTGTGCCGATATCGCCCCACCCTGAAGCTATCGCGCTGATTGAAAAACAATTTGCTGAGCGCGCTTATCCTAACCGGATTTTGATGGGTTATTTGCCGGAAGGCGCCGGCATTATTCCCAATCCGGTCAATCAGGTGCCGGGCTTTAGTTTTGGTCATCATTATTTTATGCCCGGGTTTCCGGAAATGGCCTGGCCAATGTGCCGCTGGATTTTGGATAACCTCTATGCCGATCTGAAGAATCAGCGGCCGGCATATGAAGAAATCATTTTTGTCCGTGGTGGGCGTGAATCTGACCTGCTGGGCATCATGCAGCAAATTGATCGTGACTACCCTGCCCTGAAACTCTCCAGCCTGCCGCATTTAGCTGAGCCGCCGCATATCGAAATGAGTCTGCGTGGTGAACAGCAACAGGTGCAAGAAGCGATGGCGTTGTTAAAAACCGCGATTATCGCCGCTGGTTTTAGCTCGCAGGATCAACTGACCCAGTGAAACCAGACGGGCAAGGTCACCAGACAGACAATTGTCGTTAAGGTCACCGCGGCAGCATACAAAGCGCTGTCGAGTTCATATTGCTCACAGATCACAAAACCAAACACCATGGTCGGCATGGCCGCTGCCAGCACCACGGTTTGCGCAATTTGCAGTGGCAAATCGATAAACTGCGTCACCGACCAGACAATCGCCGGCGCCAGCCCCAGACTAATCACTACCACTGGCAATAATAGTGGCAGCAGCCGGATATGCAGGCTTTGCCAGCGGATGCTCATGCCCAGTGCAATCAGCATCAGTGGCACCACGCCGCCCGATAAAGTCTGCAATGCATCATGGACCAATGCTGGCCGGCTGACCTCAAAAACATTAAGCAAAACGGCAATGGTGACCGCCCACAGTGGCGGAATACGCAGCAGCGCCTTCAATGGATGCAGGTTGGCATCAGAGGTACCGAAATGCCGGGCCATTAAGATACCGACAGTCATTAATATCGGTGTACAGGCAAATAAATCGTATTGCAGGATCAAGGAGTTTGACCAGTTGCCTAACGCCTGATCTAAAACCGGTAGCCCCAGATAGGTGACATTGGGAAACGCCGCCGCCAGTAACAATGCACCGGTTTGCTGTCGGTTGACATGAATAAACTGCATCACCAGCCACATCGCCAGCATGGCACCCGCCAATGCGGTCATGGCGATCAGCGAAATTTGCAGTGAATGAGTGGATAACTCTGTCTGCCAGATAACGTCAATAATCAATGCCGGCAGCAGAATATAAAACACCAGATCGGTCAGCGCCCGGCGATGCGACGATGATGGGATATGGCTGGGCGCCAGTTTTTGCCAGGCAGCACCACAGGCAATCAATAACGCCATTTGAGCTAAAACTGTCAGCATCCGTTAAACCTGGGGTCATGGAAAAAGCTGATCCTAGCAATCAGGCATCCAAAACAAAAGAAACTCGCTGTTTAATGCGCCTTTGACGCTTGCCCTGCAGCGGGTGGCAGCGTATTGTTAGGCCATCTGAATGCAGGTCGTTTTTTAGCCGGTTTTTATTGTCGTTTCAATCGCCTACCTCGGGGATGTGTTATGTCACTTTCAAAGCAGTTGTTAATCCTGGTTACCTTGATCTTTTTTATTGTTTTTGCAGTGAATTTCACCCTGAGCATGAACAATATCCGTAGCTATTTACAAGTGGAATCCGAAATTCATATGCAGGATACGGCCACCTCGCTGGGCCTGTCGCTGAGCCCACATATGACCGATGAGCAGGATCCGATCCTGCGAACCATGATGAATGCCATTTTTGATACCGGTTATTACAAAGAAATGCGCCTCGTTAATGTTGATGGCGAAGAACTGGTGCAATTGACCAATCCGGTGCAAATTGAAGGGGTGCCGGCCTGGCTGATTGAATTACTGCCCTTGAGAACGGCGACCGCTGTCTCTGAAATCAGTTCCGGCTGGAATATCAGCGGTACCTTATCGGTGACCAGTAACCCCGGTTACGGTTATCTGAAACTCTATGAACAATTCAAATCCACATTGAAATTCTCGCTGCTGATTTTAATCGGCGCCATTTTATTACTGGTTGCCGTATTAAGACTGACACTCAAGCCTTTGAAAGATATTGAAAAACAGGCCAATGAGATTTCTGCCGGTAATTTTGTCACTATCGATAAAATGCCGTGGACGCTGGAAGTTAAAAATGTCGCTCAATCGATGAACAGCATGTCCAGCAAAATCGGCGGCATGATCGCCCGCCTCAACAGCAAGCTGGAAAATCTAAATGACAGTTTAAAACGTGATGCTTTGACTGGCCTGTTTAATCAGCAGACTTTCAACGTAGATGTGAAAACGGCGCTTTCTGCCGGCCAGAGCGGTCATGTGTTGTATATCAAATTTGACGATTTGGCGGGTCTTGGCCGCGACCGTGGTAAACAAGCTGTCGATCAGTTGCTGATGGATTTTGCCGATACGCTTAAGCAGCACAGCAGCAGTCCGGCGCAAAACTACCGGCTTTATGGTTCGGAATTTGCCATTGTCTATCCGGAAAGTGATCAGGCCAGAATCACTGCCTTTGCCGACAAATTACAAAAAGCGGTCAATAGCCTTGGCCAGCAATACGATGATGAGGATTTACTGCATATCGGGATCGTCGCGTTTGGCCGCAGCAGTGAATTTGATCGTCTGCTACCTGCCGCAATTGAAGCCTATGAGCAGTCAAAACTGATTGGTGCCAATGCCTACTTTATCAAGCAGGATTCGCTGAGTTCTATCAGTGAGCAGGATTGGAAAGCGGCGATCAGTCAGGCGATTGATAATCAAACACCAGAAATCACCTTTACCAACCATGCCTATAACTATGCCGGCGCATCACCCCAACAGGTGATGATGGAAGCCTTTACTGTCGTGCGTGATGCTAATGGACAGGAATTGCCAATCGGCACTTTCTTCTCCATGGCCGAAGAGTTCGGTCTGGTTGAACAGCTCGACAGAACTATTGTCAGCAAAGTGCTGACCACGATGGAACAGCAAAAAGTCACCACGCCGGTCACCATCAATTTGTCGATGAAATCAGTGGCTTCCAAAGATTTCCGTGACTGGCTGGCAATGCGGCTGGAGCAGTTTTCATTGCCGGCAAACCTGCTGGCTTTCAGTGTTACCGCTTATGCCGCGGCTAAAAAGCAACAAACCTTTGCCAGCTTTAGTTTGTTTGCCCGCGAGTTGGGCGCCACTACCCTGCTGAAACGCTACAGCAGCGATGTGATCCCGGTTGAACAAATCAAAGATCTACATATTAATTACATTCGTCTGGCCCGCGATTTAACCAGCGATATCCGCCAGCACAACAGTAAACCGGATTTCCTCGATATTATTCAGGAAGTTGCCAACTTGCTGGAAATCAAAGTACTGGCAGAAAGTGTCAGTAACGACGAAGACTTTGATTATGTTCTGGGTGTCGGTTTGTTTGGTATCAGTCGCTAACAGCCATGCCAGCGATACGGACATCCCGCTGGTTAACGGCGATGCTGGTCAGCAGTCTGACACTGCTGTCATGGCCGCTGTGGGCCAATCTGGATTTTTCCGAAGCATTTTTAGCCCGTATCGAAGCCAAACATGATCGTTTTGCCCGGCAGCGCTTTGAAGAATGGCAATCGCTGATTGAAAACTCAAAAGATTTGCCGGAGTCAGAAAAGCTGGAAGTTGTTAATAAATTCTTTAACAGCAACGTGCAATTTATCGACGACATCATGCTGTGGAGTAAAGAGGATTACTGGGCAACACCGGCAGAAATGCTGGCCATTGGCGCCGGTGATTGTGAGGATTATTCCATCGCCAAATATTTCACGCTGAAAGAAATCGGCGTTGATGAGGATAAACTGCGGATCACCTACGTTAAAGCGGTGGAAATCGGTCAGGCGCATATGGTGCTCACCTATTACGAAACCAACCGCTCGGTGCCGCTGGTACTGGATAACCTCATCACCGAGATTGAGCCGGCCAGTCGCCGTAATGATCTGGTGCCGGTTTACAGCTTTAACGGTGCCGGCTTATGGCTGGCTAAATCACGTGGTGAAGGCCAGCGGGTCGGCGATTCTTCGCGTTTATCGCTGTGGCAGGATCTCGAAGCGCGGATGCGCAACGGTAATTTTTAATTACAGTGTAACACCCAAGGTCTGATTGATTTCAGCAATCGTCTGACCGATAGCAATTTCCAGCATTTGTACCTGTGCCCGGTTTTCATAGGCCTGTGCTTCAACCCGCAGCAAGGTCATTAAATCAATTTGACCAAATTCAAAACTTGCCTGCTGGCGCTCAAGATACGTTTCGCTAAGATCATATTGTTCACGCAGTCTCTGCTGCTGCGCCTGTTGCGCCTGAAGCTGATCCAGTTGTGCCAGTAATTGGGCTTCAAGCTGCTTTTTTAATTGCTGACGGGCAATGTCAACATCGGCCATGGCTTTGGCAGCTTCTGCGATCGCCGGTTCACTGTAGGGCTCGTCACCAATCGCCATGTTAAAACCAAGGCCCAGGCTATTATTGAACGGCTCACTGCCATTGTCCCGTTCACGTTTGATGCCTACAGAAACACTGGGGTTAACGGCACCAGCATACTGGGCGTTATGCATTTCGCTGCGTAAGGTTGCTATCTGCTGGCTGAGTTCGGCCAATAATGGATGCGCTGCGGTAATTTCCCGTTGCGCTGGCAGTGTTTCTTCAACATCCGCCGGTAAACTGCGTTGTCCGGTGTGATAATAATATTGGTTAATGGTTTGTTGCAGCTGATTCTGCGCATTCTGCCGTTGATTTTGCATCGACAGTAAATGACTTTCTGCCAGTAACTTTTCCGTTTCCGGCAAATCACCGGCAGCGACACGTTTGGTAACGCTGTCATACAGCGCTTTGGCATTTTCCTGTGTGGTTTCTGCCTGACGCACTTTAGCGGCGGCGTACATCACCTTCCAGACATGCTGTCTGACCAGACCGGAAGCCTCTAAGCGCAGCCGCTGCTGATAATACGGCAGTTGATTCGCCAGTTCCTGAGACCAGTTTTGCTGCTGGCGTTTTTGTCCCGGCAGCCATAATGGCATTGATACGGCACTTTCGTATTCGCGTAAGCCATCACCGCTGCCAATACCATCATTGAAATGGTTAAAACTAATTGTGGCAGGTTCAGCAAACAAGGTTGAAGCGCGGGCTTTGCGGGCATTGCTGAGTTCTTGCAAACTGCTTTCCCCTTGCCGCGCCGGTGCCTGGTTGTAGACATAATTGGTCAGGCTTTTGAGGGTAACCGCATCATCAGCAAAAAGCGGTTTGACAGCAAAACTGCTGACAACAATTATCGCGGCAGCAAGAAAAATTACAGGGCGCATATCAGGTTTCCATGACGTTTTGACCATAGCCTAGCAGCTTCAAAGCCGGCTGGCATCAGTTTCAGGATATGACAACGGTTTATTCTGAACCGGTGACAATCACCACGCGGATGGCGTCCAGGCGCCATTGCGCTGAACGAATGGCCTTGACGGTATCCGCTTTGACTTGCTGTAAATAATCGATTTCCGTCTGCCGGATATTGGCATTCCGTTTTGCCAGTTGTTGTAAACGCTGTAATTCACTATCCAGCAGCTGACTGGCGTTATTTTCAGCCGTGCTTATCCACTGTGACGTCAGCGTATTTATTTGCTGATGGGCGTTTTCGACCAGATTTTCGATGCGCGCGCGGGCATGACTGACTAATTGCCGCGCGGTGGTTTTTGGGATCCGGCCTGCCAGCCGTGATAACTGGCTGTGACTGATGGTTTCACTCAGATCGTGCCCCTGCTCATTAATCAGCAAACTCTGACATTGTTGAGATAAATAACGCGGGATCTGAAGTGCTTGCGGCGCACTGACTTCGAAGCTGAACACCGCTTCCAGCAACAGACTACCTGCAGGTAATTGATCGCTGGCCAAGGTTGCAAAAGCAGTATTGCCAAGCTCGCTGCTGATAACTGCGTCAAGGGCACTTGTGACCAGTGGATGTTCCCAGCTTAAAAATGCCATATCTTCCCGGGCCAGCGCTTTATGACGCTGATAAGTACCGGTAATGCCGTCTTCCGGCAAGCCCGGTAAATCCTGCTGCTGCATTTGTTCGCTGGCTTGCAGAATCACGCTGTCGGTACTGTGTACCTGCTGTTCGATGCCAAAAGCATCGCAAAAATCAGCCATAAAATCAGCCAGTTCCATGGGCGAACTGACGGCATCCAACTCCGCAAGGACTTGCCCGGCCTTTTCTGCATCAAAAGAATGATTTTCCAGTAATTTGTCACGCCCCTGCTGTAATTCCTGATTCAGCGAATTCCGCCGTTTGGCCGTATCGTCAATCAGTTGTGCTGCAAGCAGGTCATCTGCCGGGTTAGCCAGCAAAGCTTCAAGTGTGTCGGCAAATTCGGCCAGCAAGGCTTCGCCGGTTTTCTGTACCTGCTCAAAACCGTTAACACCCAAGTGATACCAGTCGAGCAGCCGCTGCTGGGCGCTGTTTTGATAATACGGCACATGGATTTGCACCGTTTGCCGCTGGCCGATCCGGTCCAGCCGGCCGATCCGTTGTTCCAGCAAATCGGGGCTTTGCGGCAAATCAAAACAGATCAACTGATGGCAAAACTGAAAGTTTCGCCCTTCACTGCCGATTTCCGAGCAAATCAGGATCTGTGCGCCGGCTTCATCATCAGCAAAATAAGCGGCGGCCCGGTCACGATTAACCAGCGACATGCCTTCATGAAATACCGCACTGCGCACACCATGCCGAACCCGTAAAAATTGCTCAAGCTGTTCTGCGGTGTCGGCCAAACTGCAAATCAATAGCAGTTTTTCGCCGCGTTGTGATTTGAGAAACTCAAGCAGCCACGATACCCGCGGATCTTGCTGCAACCAGTCTTTGCCCAGCACCATTTCCGGTTGCAAACTGCTTTGCAACAACTCCGTATCGGCCGCTTGCGGTGTAGCCAAGGCATGGGCAAATAATTGGCGCTGTGGAAAACCGCTGATAGTGTCGCGACTATTACGAAATAACAACCGGCCGGTGCCAAATTGATCCAATAGCTGCCGGCGAGCTTGCTGCTGCGCGTCACTGAAACTGTCATCTTGTTGTAAGGCTTTAATTAAACCGGCATCCAGCCTGGCTTCAAGCGCTGCCAGTAAGTCGTTATCCTGCTGTAACTGTGAAATATCTGTAATCGCCATCAGCCGGCTCAGCAAATCACTGATAGCAGCGTATTGCTGCTGCTCTCGCTCAAAAGCCACTAAATCTTGATAACGCTGCGGGTCTAACAAGCGCAGGCGGGCAAAATGGCCGGCCAGACCAAGCTGTTGGGGGGTCGCGGTCAGCAGCAAAACACTGGCGATTTGTGCCGCCAAATCAGCAATCAGCTGATATTGGGCACTGGCGGCATCCGGTTGCCAATGCAAATGATGTGCTTCATCGACAATCAGCATATCCCAGTCAGCGGCTTTAGCAGCGGCTTGCATTTCTGGATCGGCTTGCAGTGTTTGCAGCGACATTAAAATCAGCTGACTGCTGTCAAACGGATTACTGTCGCTTTCTTCCTGCAATGCGGTAAAACGTTCAATATCGATAATCGTAAAAGCCAGATTAAAACGACGCAGCATTTCAACCAGCCATTGATGCAGCAAACTTTCCGGCACGATGATCAATGCCCGCTGCGCGCGACCAGTTAACAGTTGCTGATGCAAAATCAAGCCGGCTTCAATGGTTTTACCCAGCCCCACCTCATCAGCCAGCAACACCCGTGGTGCATGACGCTGGCTAACTTCTGAAGCAATATAAAACTGATGTGGCAATAACTGCGCTCGGGCGCCCATCAGACCAAACATTGGGCTTTGGCGGATGCGGTGATGGTGTTCCAGTGCTTTGATTCGCAAATCAAACTCACTGTTTTTATCAATTTGACCGGCAAATAAACGCTGCTGTGGTTCGCTGAACTGCACCGCACTGTGCAGTTGCATTTCATGAATAGTATGCAGCTCACCCGCGGCATCAGCAGCCAGATAAACAAGACAGCCATTAATCTGCTGAAATTGCTGCACGGTCAGTTTGCGGCCATCAGCATCTTTAAAATGATCGCCGGTTTGATAGCTGACACGGCTTAACGGTGCGGTATCAATGGCATAGGTGCGACTGGTGTCAGCCGCCGGAAAATCCACCTGTAACCGGCGACCATCAATTGCAGCTACTCTGCCCAAACCTAATTCCGCTTCGCTGTGGCTGACCCAGCGCTGACCAATTGCAAACTCGCTATCTGACAAACTGATTTCCTGATTTATGATGATGTCGCAGCTTATGAGGCTGCGGTTGAATATGCGGGGTATGGTAAATTGTCAGCCTGTTTTTTCCTATAGCTATGATGCACTTCGGAGGTATATGTCTGCTGATTTACAGGTTTTAGCGGCACCGGAAACGGTTGACAGTGAGATCAAAAAATCACGCTTTATTGGTGTTGCCATGCCCTGTGAGTCCGAA
>CAMPHB010000009.1 GCA_946885755.1 uncultured Methylophaga sp.
CTGGCTAAGTTTTTCATTCTGATAATGGGTCAGTTTGGCCTGAAACGGAGTTTTATCAGCTTCGGTATCGGCTTCAATGGTCCAGTATTCCTGCGCCTTAAAAGCCTCGATTTCCAGTTCACGCTCGACAATCATCCGGAGTGCCGGACTTTGTACCCGGCCGGCAGATAAACCGCGGCGGACTTTTTTCCAGAGCAGCGGCGACAAGGTAAAACCAACTAAATAATCGAGCGCCCGACGCGCCTGCTGGGCGTTGACCAAATCCATTGATAATTCGCGCGGATGGGCAACAGCGTCATTCACCGCTTGTTTGGTGATTTCATGAAACACCACACGGTGGGTTTCTTTATCTTTGAGAACGCCTTTGTTTTTCAGCAATTCATACAAATGCCACGAAATTGCCTCTCCCTCACGATCCGGATCCGTTGCCAGATACAGGGCGTCGGCTTTTTTCATGGCTTTGGCAATGGCCTCAACGTGTTTACTGTTGCGGTCAATAACCTGATATTTCATGGCAAAATCTTTAGCCGGATCCACCGCGCCTTCCTTGGGCAATAAATCGCGTACATGGCCGTAAGACGCCAGTACTTCTACGTCATTGCCAAGATATTTTTTAATCGTCTTGGCTTTGGCCGGCGATTCAACGATGACCAGTTTTTTTCCCATAGATTGCTTCACCAAAATAGTATCCGTTTACAAATAATAAGGCCCGTAAAAACGGGCCTTATTGCGATGCTTGAAATGACCGTCAGTGAATGACGGCCTCCATGTCCTCAAACACCAAATCTTCCATCCAGGCATAGGCCACTTCTCTGCCCGGCTGATAAAACAGCACCATTAATACCACCCACTTGAGCTGTTCCAAATCAATTTCTTCACTGTCCAGCGCCAAAACACGCTCAATTACCACTTCGCGAGTTTCGACATCCAAAACACCAACCTGTTCCAGAAACAGTAAATAGCCGCGACACTGCACATCCAGCCGTTCCATTTCACTGTCATTAAAGACACGAATTGAAACATCGGGATTGTCTACTTGCGGGGCGACCACCGTCATGGTGTCGAGCCAATTCAGTGCTTTGTGGATTTCCAGCTCCTGAAAACCGACTTGCTCAAGTTCAAGTTCCAGGGTGTCTTTGTCAGGTTGCTGGCTGTTTTCGGTGTCGATGTAGTTTTCAAACAAATACAACAACACGTCAATTACATTTTCTTTCATCGGCTTCTCTGTTGTGGGCTTGGTCAGGTGCTAATGCGTGTGTATTTGCCTCCCGGCAAAGCACTGACGCGACCTTGCAGCTCCAGTAATAACAGCATGGATGAAACAGCATCAGCCGTCAATCCGCTGCGCGAAATCAGTTCGTCTATATGTATGGGGTCATATCCCAGATATGCAAACAATTGCTGATATTCAGTGTCGTCGCCGGCTGGCAGCGTTTGCGGCTGATTATTTGCCGGTGGATCAGTGATTTGCGCAAATTCTGCCAAAGCGCCCAGCTCTTCAATGATATGGTCAGCCGTTTCCACCAGCTTGGCCCCTTCGCGGATCAACTGATGACAGCCCCGGGCCAGTGGATTGTGAATGGAACCAGGCATAGCAAACACTTCTCGGCCCTGCTCCATAGCCATTCTGGCGGTTATCAGCGAACCACTTTTTAAGGCCGCTTCAATCACCAGTGTGCCTAAAGACAAGCCGCTGATAATGCGGTTGCGGCGCGGAAAGTTTTCGGCTAGCGGCGGTGTACCCAGCGGGAACTCAGACACAATCGCTCCCTGCGCAGCGATCTGATGTGCCAGATCACGGTTTTTTGCCGGATACACCCGATCCAATCCGGTACCGACCACGGCAATGGTTTTGCCGCCGCCGGCCAGCGCGCCCTTGTGAGCGGCAGCATCAATACCATCAGCCAAGCCACTACAGATATACAGACCGCCTGACCCCAGATAGCGGGCAAATTCATAGGCGCTGTCACGACCAGATGTGCTGGGGTTACGACTGCCGACCACCGCCAGCTGCCAGTTTTGTAAACAATCCACATCACCCTGCACAAATAACAACGGCGGTGGATCAGGGATTTCTTTGAGCAGCGGCGGGTAACGTCGATCGGTTAAGGTCAGCACAAATCTGTCTGGCGATGCCAACCATGATAAATCGTTCTCAACCTGCGCCCAGTCAGGTTTTTGCAATGCACTGCGTAATTTGTCCGGTATTTGTTTTAACTGGCCGGGCTGCTGAAAAATGTTACTGGCCTGATTGACCTGCGCCATTAGTCTGGCAAACGTCACGGCACCGACACCTGCTGTGCGCAGCAGTGCCAGTTGACTGGCCAGTTCCTTCTGGCCGTGAGGGAAATCGTCCAGTGTCAGGATTTACTCCGCAGATTTAACCTTGTCGTAGAGATTGACCGCCCGTGTTGCTTTCATCACGATGGCGTAACTGACTTTTTCGAATAAACGGAAAACCAGCGCTTCGCCGGCATGCTCATCCGGCAACGTTACTTCATCAAAGCGATCTTTGGTCACCTGATCACGGATGGTTTCGCCGGCTTTATACAAAGACAACACATGACCCGGCTCCAGGCCATCACGCGTGCCCAGATTGATTACGATGATCTGATATTGCCCTACCTGAGAAACACCATCAAACACCGAAATGATCCGGCCGTTTAATGCGGCCTCAGGCGCCCGCGGGAAGAAGTTCATTTCAAAATCATCGGTTTCCACTTCCAGCAGACGGTCACCTACCTGCACTTCGCGGTTGGTAAAGGTCAGGTCCACCGTTGACGGATCACCGATCTCAGTGACAGTGGCATCACCGGTATAAATTGCTTCATAGCCCAGTACTTCGCCGGTATCTGGATCAACGTATTGTTTACCGCCCCGGAACACGCTGAAGTTTTGACCGGCTTCACCGGTCACCCCGCGGGCGTAAACAAAATCACCGGTACCGGAAATCAACCGCTCATCACTGCTGGCAACGATATAAGGAGCGCTGTCCAGCACTTCGGCACCCACGACTTTGGGCTTGGTCAGAAACGGCGCGATATCTGACATGGCGATAGTCGGGATCGGTTTTTCCAGCTGAATTTCGCGCACTTCAGGCGACATTTTATAAGTTTGTTTACCACGATTAACCGACAACACCGGCCGGCCGTCACGATAGGTCAGCGTCAGTTCATCACCGGGGTATATCAGATGCGGGTTTTCAACCTGCGGATTGACTTCCCAGATCTCCGGCCAATGCCAGGGATGCTGTAAAAACATGCCTGAAATATCCCACAAAGTATCGCCTTTTTTGACCACGTAACGATCCGGATGATCCGGGTTCAGCGCTACTTCATTAGCCAAAATTGGCAAGCTCAGTAAAGCAACAAATAAAGTCAGGCATAAACGGCGAATCATCGGCATATCCTCATGGACACGGGGCAGGCTGTCCGCGTCCCATTTCAATGGACAGCCTCGGCTAATAGTGTGGTATAAGCCAGCGCATCAATCAAGCGCTTTGGCAACAAATAAGCTTATACACCAGCCCGGCTTAAAGTACAAAGTGAACTATCGCAGTTAAGTTTATGTCAGCAGTGACGTTCTTGTTTTGAAAGCCGGTTTTAGAGGACCGCATGACAATGTCTTTGCTGAGAAGCATTTTTCATTGCAGCGCCAGCGCTTTACAATAAACATTATTGTTTTTTTTCTGTCATAGAAATTATTTACAACAGGTTTGATACATGGCAATTTTGAATATCCTGCATTTTCCAGACCCGCGGCTGCGTAACAAAGCCCTGCCGGTCGAAAAAGTTGATGACGACATTCGTCAGCTGGCCCAAGATATGCTCGAAACCATGTACGAAGCGCCGGGCATTGGTCTTGCCGCTACCCAGGTTAATGTGCAAAAACGGGTTATTGTCATTGATATTTCTGAAGACAAATCCGAACCGCTGGTGCTGGTTAATCCTGAGCTTATCGAAACCAATGGTGAGCGCGAATTTCAGGAAGGCTGTCTGTCGGTGCCCGAAGCCTATGAACTGGTGACCCGCGCCGATACTATCCGATTCAAAGCGCTGGATCTGGATGGCAACCCCTTTGAAAGAGACGCTGAAGGACTGCTTGCGACGTGCGTACAACATGAAATCGATCATCTGGATGGCAAACTGTTTGTTGATTATCTCAGCAATTTAAAGCGCGACCGGATCCGCAAAAAACTCGAAAAACATCAAAAACAAAAACTCTGAATATGCGCATAATTTTTGCCGGCACGCCGGATTTTGCCGCGGCCAGTCTGGCAGCGTTACTGAACAGTGACCATGATGTGGTGGCGGTTTACAGTCAACCGGACCGACCTGCTGGACGGGGCCGAAAACTGACCGCCAGCCCGGTTAAACAACTGGCAATGCAACACGATATCCCGGTTGAACAACCGCTGAATTTTAAAGATCCGGCGGATCGGCAAAAGCTGGCTAACTATCAGGCGGATGTCATGGTCGTGGTCGCTTACGGCTTGATTTTGCCGCAGGCGATACTTGATACCCCCAAGTTCGGTTGTCTTAATATTCACGCTTCTTTGCTGCCCCGCTGGCGGGGGGCGGCGCCGATTCAGCGAGCGATCCTCGCCGGTGACCCTGAAACCGGTGTCTGTATTATGCAAATGGCGGCCGGGCTTGATACCGGGCCGGTGTTAAAACGCGTCAGCCTGCCGATTGCCGCTGATGACACCGCGCAAAGCCTGCATGACAAACTGGCAGAACTGGGTGCCCGTGCTTTGCTGGCAACACTTGATGACTTAGCAACATTACAAGCCGCCGCAGAAGCCCAGGATGATGCTCAAACCTGCTACGCCGACAAACTGCAAAAAGCCGAGGCCGCCATTGACTGGCAACAATCCGCCGCACAAATTGATCGGCAAATCCGCGCTTTTAATCCCTGGCCGGTCGCCCAGACTGTTTTTCGCGGCGACATTCTGCGCATCTGGTCAGCACAGCTAAGTAGCGAAAAACTGGCTGGCCGGCCTGGTGAGATCGTCCGCGTTGATCGTGATGCTTTACTGGTAGCCTGCGGTCACGGCATTGTTCGCATTCAGGAACTGCAACTGCCCGGTAAACGCCGCATGGCGGTTGCTGATTTTCTCAATTCACACACCATCCAAACAGGCGAACAGCTTGGCTAAATCATCAATGCCTTGCCCGCGCAGCGCCGCCGCGAAGGTGGTGGTGGCGGTAGCGCAACAAAAACAATCACTGAATCCGGTATTAACTGCCGCGCTGAACAATTTACCGCCGGCGCAGCGTAGTCTCTGCCAACAACTGAGCTACGGGGTCATCAGGCTGTATCCGACCTTGCAGGCGCTGGCGGATCCGTTATTGCAGAAAAAGCTGAAAAATAAAGATCAGGATATTTATGCGCTGTTGCTGATTGGCATTTATCAATTGCGTGAACTGCGGATCCCCCCCCATGCTGCACTTTCAGAAACGGTCGATGCCGCCAGTCTGCTCGGCAAAAACTGGGCAAAAGGTCTGCTGAATGCCTGTTTAAGACAATATCAGCGGCGTCAGGCAGAGCTGGAAAATCAAGCCCGTCAGACTGAGCCGGGTCAGTTTGCTCATCCGCAATGGTTGATTGATGCCATTCGCCATAACTGGCCGGCCCACTGGCAACAAATTCTCAGTGCCAATAATCAACAGGCACCGATGATATTGCGGGTTAACCGGCAAAAATGCACGGTGACTGACTATCAGAAGCTGCTCAATGAACAGCAGATCCAAAGTCAGAAACTGCCGGATTGTCCGCAAGGTTTGCTGCTGGATAAAGCCTGTGATGTCGGTGAATTGCCGCAGTTTAACGATGGCTGGGTATCGGTGCAGGATGGTGCGGCGCAGCAGGTTGCGGCGTTGCTGGATTTAAAGCCGGGGCTGCGGGTGCTGGATGCCTGTGCCGCGCCGGGCGGCAAAACCGCCCATTTGCTGGAAATTGAGCCGGATCTGACTGTACTGGCTTTGGATATTGATGCGCAGCGTTTACAGCGGGTCGATGACACGCTGACCCGTCTTGGTTTAACGGCAACCACCCAGACCGCCGATGCTGCCGATATCAACAGTTGGTGGCAGGGTGAACTATTTGATCGTATTCTCGTTGACGCTCCCTGCAGTGGCAGCGGCGTCATTCGCCGCCATCCGGATATTAAATTACTGCGCCGGCCGGACGATATCGACCAGCTGGCAGACCGGCAAAAGCAATTATTGGATAATTTGTGGCCATTGCTGAAAGCTGATGGCATCCTGGTTTACACTACCTGCTCGATATTTGAGCGGGAAAATGCCGGCCAGATTAATGCATTTTTGCAGCGCCACGCCGACGCCAGTCTGATTGAGGTCACCCAGGCACCGGCCCGTAAAGCACAATACGGCTATCAGCGATTGCCGGGGGATGATGCTTTTGATGGATTCTTTTATGCCTGTTTGCAGCGCTGCTAAGCGCCTGATGCAGCTGTTTTGCTGGTTGGCTTTACCGCTGACGGCGCAGGCAGCGCAATTCACCATTAATCAGGCGCAGGTTTATCACATCGGTAATGGCTACACACTGAATGCCAGTATCAGCTATCCGCTGACACCGCGGGTTCAGGAAGCACTGGAAAATGGCGTACCGATAACGTTTTTTCAGGAAATCCAGCTGATCGAACGCACGCCGCTGTTGTGGGACTGGTGGCAATGGGATGAAACCATCTGGTCCGCTGAAATCCGTTATGAACTGCGTTATCACGATTTATCGCAGCAATATATGTTGCATTCGCTGGACGCCGAAAACCATCGTAATTTCACCACACTGGCCAGCGCCCTGAATGCCATGGGCAATATCACCAATCTGACCTTGCCACCAGCATTAACTAATGCCGCTGATGGACGGATCTTGCGGCTGCGCAGTGGCATTGATTTAACCGCGCTGCCCTCGCCGATGCGGCCCGGCGCGATGATTTCCAGCAAATGGGATCTGACCAGTCCGTGGTTTGAAGCGTTATGGCCATCCGACTGATCCGCCGGCTCAGCAGCGGTACCGCACCTTATTTTTCACTGGCCATCATGCTGTTACTGCTGGCCTACTTACTTAGTGCGGCAACCCAGGATAAATCACGGCTTAATGATTTATTTTTGATCATTTTTGGTATCGGCCTGACCTGTCTGCTGATTCTCGCAGGTCTGCTGACACGGGGCTTATGGCGGTTATATCGCGATTTTCAGCGTAAATCTGCCGGTTCCCGACTGACATTGCGGCTGGTCAGTTTGTTTGTACTGTTGATCGTCGGCTCTACCAGTATTGTTTATGGTTTTTCGGTGCACTTTTTACAGCGCGGTATTAACAGCTGGTTTGATGTCAAAGTCGAACAAGCGCTTGATGATTCACTGGAACTGAGTCGCAGTGCCTTCGGCATCAGAATGCGTACTTTACTGCGACAAACCCGGATGATGGCCGGCGTATTATCAGAATTACCGGACAGTAATCTCGGCAACAGCCTGCGTGAATTAAACCAGCTCAGCGGTGCGCTGGAGCTGAGTATCTGGAATCTGGACGGCCGTATTGTGGTGTCGAGTATCGATAACCCGACCATTATCGTGCCCAACCGGCCTGATGAAGCGATTGTCCGACAAATATCGCAGGGTGAGGATTATATCGGCCTGGATCCGACCGATAATGACGAACTGCAATTACGGGCTGCCGTCAAAATCCCCCGCCGATCGCCGCTGGAAGAAGAACGTCTGTTGCATGTACTGTTTCCGGTTAACGAACAACTGAGTGCGCTGGGTAAAAATGTCCAGGATGCCTATACTGATTACAAAGAGCTCAGTTATTTAAGACAGCCGCTGGTCACTATTTTTACGCTGACCTTAAGTCTGATTGTATTTTTAACGGTGCTGGCGTCGATCTGGTTTGCGGTATGGATTTCGCGGCGTATTGTTGAACCGCTGCAGGAACTGGCCGAAGGCACACAAGCGGTGGCTTCCGGTAACTACAATATGCATCTGACCGCATCCGGTCATGATGAAATCGGTTTTCTGGTGCGCTCTTTTAATCAGATGACACAGCGTTTAACGCAAGCCCGTAATGCCTCGCAGCGCAGTCATCGGCTGCTGGAGCAGCAGACCAGTTATCTGACCACGGTACTGGGCAGTTTATCGAGTGGTGTCATTACCATCGACAAAGATCTGTATTTGCGCACCGCCAATGTGGCCAGCAGCAAAATCCTCGGCGTTAATTTACAACAACGGCTGGAAAGCTCGCTGGACAGCTTGTCGCGGCTTAACGACAATTTGCAGGCGTTTGCCATGCTGATTAAAAACTACACCCTGAAACCTGCCGCCTGGGAGCAACAACTGGAACTCAGTCAGGCCAAAGGCCGGCAAACATTGATGTGCCACGGCACGCCGTTACCCGGTGAAACCGGCTGGGTGGTGGTGTTCGATGATATTACCGCGTTGATCCAGGCGCAGCGCCATGCTGCCTGGGGTGAAGTCGCCCGCCGACTCGCCCATGAAATCAAAAACCCGCTGACGCCGATTCAGCTATCTGCCGAACGTTTGCAGCACAAATATGTGTCACTGGTGCCAACCGATCAGGCTGATACCTTAACTAAGCTGACCGACACCATTGTCCAGCAGGTTGAGGCCATGAAAGACATGGTTAATGAGTTTTCTGATTATGCCCGCAGCCCCGGCCTGCAGCTGGAATGGCTGTCCGTCGGTGATTTGCTGCGTGAAGTACTGACCCTGTATCAGAGCAATCCGCAGCATCAGTTTGCCCTGCTGAACAGCTCAGAAGACATCCAGATCCGTGTTGATCGCAACCGTTTCCGGCAGGTTCTCCACAATTTACTAAAAAACGCTATCGAGGCCAGCGAAGAATCGGCCATGGCCGTCGATATTGTCATCAGCTACCATGCGCTGCGTTATAAACATCAGCGCTGGCTGGAAATCACTATTCAGGATCAAGGTCCCGGCATTCCTGAAGATATGATTGATAAGTTATTTGAACCTTACGCGACCACCAAAACCAAAGGCACTGGTCTCGGCCTTGCCATCGTCAAAAAAATCATCGAAGAACATGGCGGTGATGTCTGGGCCGAAAACCTGGGCGACGATGGAGCAGGTATAATTATCCGGTTGCCACTTGAGGATCAGCAGACGTGAGTACCGACAAACCACTGATACTGGTTGTGGATGACGAGCCCGATATCCGCAATCTCATCAAAGACATTCTGGAAGACGAAGCCTATCGGGTGGTCATCGCCAGCAATGGCGAAGAGGCACGCGAAGCGTTTGTTAATCACCAGCCCCATCTGGTGCTACTGGATATCTGGATGCCGGATATTGACGGCATCAGTCTGCTCAAAGAATTCAAACAGCAAAACAGCAGCGTCACCATTGTCATGATGTCTGGTCATGGCACCATTGAAACCGCCGTGGAAGCTACCCGCTCAGGCGCCTGTGATTTTATTGAAAAACCACTGTCGATGGCCAAGTTGCTGCGCGGCGTCGAACTGGCCTTGGAAAACCGCGCCCGGCAAGCTGCCATGCAGCAGGAAATGGCCATCGAACCGGTCGGTAAAAGTGCCAAAATGGCGCAACTGCGCGAACAGGCTGAAAAAGTCGCCAGTCATGAGATGCCGATTTTACTGGTCGGTGAAGGCGGTACCGGCAAACATTGTTTCGCCCACTATCTACATCGTATGGGCTTGTATGCTGACGGTAAATTTATTGAGTTCAGCCCGGAAAGCTTCCCGCTCGACAGCCACAAATTAATGACGCTGGCGCAGCAAAACTGCATTTACATCAATGATATTGCACTGCTCAGTGATGATGCCCAGGCGCTGCTGCTGCATTTACTGGAAAGTGGTCAGCTGAAACAATGCCAGCTGATTTGTGCCACCCAGCAATCGCTGGAAAAAGCCATCAACCGTGGCGATTTTCTTGAAGGTCTGTATTACCAGCTGAATACCATTACCCTGCAAATGCCGGCGCTGCGCGAGCATATCGAAGATATACCCGAACTGGTGCACTTTTTTGTCGATCAGCAAACCACCCAGGCCGGGTTGCCTTACCGGCGGTTTACCGTTGCCGCGCAGAACCGGCTGCGTAATTACAACTGGCCGGGCAATATTCTGGAGCTGAAAAATGTTATTCAGCGCATGCTGGTACTCGGTGATGCCGATGATATTGATGTGGCGGATATTGATGCAGCACTGCATGCCGAACCACCGCCCAATGCCGATGATATTGAAGGCATTAACCTCGATTTGCCGCTGCGCGAGGCGCGCGAGCAGTTTGAGCGGATTTATCTGCTGCAAAAATTACAGGAAACCGATGGCAATGTCGGTAAAGCCGCCAAGCTGGCCGGTATGGAGCGGACCCATTTGTATCGCAAGCTGCGTGCCCTTGGCATTGACAGCAAACAAGTATAGGACGCCGTTATGAAGATCCTGATTCTCGGTGCCGGACAAGTGGGTGCCTCGGTCGCCTCAACACTGGCGCGTGAAGATGACGATATCACGCTGGTCGATACCGATATCAGCAATCTGTCCAAGCTGCAGGATCATTACGATATCCGCACCATTCAGGGGCAGGCGTCACATCCTGACGTATTGGCCCGGGCTGGCGCTGCTGATGCCGATCTGGTGCTGGCGGTGACCAACAGTGATGAAACCAATATGGTGGCCTGTCAGATCTGTCATACCCTGTACAACACGCCGACCAAAATTGCCCGCATCCGCGCCCCGGAATATTTAGCCAAACCAGAGCTGTTTAATAACGAAGCCATTGCCATTGATGTGCTGATAAGCCCCGAGCAGCTGGTCACTGATTATATTCAGCGGCTGGTCAGCCATCCCAATGCGCTGCAAGTACTGGATTTTGCCGAAGGTCTGGTGCAGCTGGTCGCCGTAAAAGCTTTTCATGGCGGTCCGCTGGTCGGCCATCCGCTGCGGGAAATGCGTAAACACATTCCGAAAACTGAAACCCGGGTGGCGGCCATTTTCCGAAATGGCCGGGCCATTGCACCGGAAGCCAATACTGTTATCGAAACCGATGACGAAGTGTTTTTTATTGCTGCCAGTAAAGATATCAACTCGGTAATGGCCGAACTGCGCCGGCTCGACAAACCCTATAAACGTATCATGCTGGCCGGTGGCGGTAATATCGGCATCCGGCTGGCGCGGGCGCTGCAGCATGATTATCAAATCAAGATCATCGAAGCCAACCCGGATCGCGCCGATTATTTATCGGAAGAACTGTCGCAATCTATCGTGCTGCTGGGGGATGTCGCCAATGAAGAGCTGCTGATTGAAGAAGAAATCGACAAGGTCGATTTATTTTGCGCGCTGACCAACGATGATGAAGCCAATATCCTGTCATCGATGCTGGCCAAACGCCTCGGCGCCCGCAAAGTGCTGTCGCTGATTAACCGCGCCGCCTACGTTGATCTGGTGGAAAGCGGCAGCATTGATATTGCTCTGTCTCCACAACAGGCGACCATTGGCAGCCTGCTGGCGCATATTCGCCGGGGGGATATTGTTGCCGTGCATTCGTTGCGGCGCGGCGCGGCCGAAGCACTGGAAGCGATTGCCCACGGTGATAAGGATTCGTCGATGGTGGTTGGCCGGCGTATTGATGAAATCGACCTGCCGCCGGGCACGTCTATCGGTGCCATAGTTCGTAACGAAGAAGTCATCATTGTGCACCGTGATACCGTTATTGAAGCCGAAGATCATGTGATTTTATTTTTGACCAACAAACGCTATATCAAAGAAGTCGAGCGCTTGTTCCAGGTCGGTTTTAACTTCTTTTAATGATGAGCAGCTTTTTTAAAAATCATTTTCTGGTCGCCATGCCGAATCTTATCGACTCGTTTTTTTATCACTCGGTGGTTTATCTGTGTGAGCATGATGAAAACGGGGCGATGGGCATTATTATCAACCGGCCAACCCGCATCAAACTCACCGAATTACTCAACCATTTGCATATAGACAATAACAGTGACTGGGCGCAAAGCCGCACTGTATTGTTTGGTGGGCCGGTGAAAAAAGATCAGGGCATGGTGCTGCATGATGGCGGACAACACTGGAAAAGCACGCTGGCCGTTGACGAACAGCTGTTTCTGACCACTTCCAGCGATATTTTGCAGGATCTGGGCAGTAGCAAAGGCCCGCAAAACGCGCTGGTTACCCTCGGTTATGCCGGCTGGGGCGAAGGCCAGCTGGAGCAGGAACTGGCAGAAAACAGCTGGCTGACGGTGCCAGCAAGTCATGCTTTGTTATTTGACACCCCGGCCGAGCAGCGCTGGGAAGCCAGCGCCAAACTGCTGGGCATCGATATTCATCTGATGTCTAACCACACGGGTCATGCCTGATTATGGCTCAGACCGTTATGGGCTTTGACTTTGGTATGAAAAATATCGGCGTTGCCGTTGGTCAGCAACTGACCGGTACCGCCAGCGGCGTTGCCGCACTGAAAGCCCGAGACGGTATTCCTGACTGGCAGCAGATTGCCGATTTAATACAGCAATGGCAACCACAACAACTGGTGGTAGGCCTGCCGCTGAATATGGATGGCAGCGAACAGCATATGACCGCCGCCGCAAGGAAATTTGGCAACCGGCTCAACAATCGTTTTAATATTCCGGTGGCCTGGCAGGATGAACGGCTGACCACTTATGAAGCAGTCGACACCATGGGCCTGCGTAATAAGTTTCAGTCTGCCAAACGCAGTGATGTCGATCGCCTGTCAGCACAAATTATTCTTCAATCATGGCTGGACCAACAATGACAATGCCAAGCACACAAGCAGAACTGCAAACTTTGCTGGAAAATATGGCCAACAAACTGCAAGAACAGTTTGCCGGCAAAAAACCATTACTGGTTGGCATTCATACCGGCGGTGTCTGGGTCGCGCAGGCGCTGCAACAGCTATTGGCCGACGATTTTTTTGATGCGCCGCTAGGCACCCTGAATATTGCTTATTACCGCGATGATTTCACCCGCATTGGCATGCACCCGCAGGTATCGCCGTCGGATCTGCCGTTTGAAGTTGATAACCGGCACCTGATCCTTGTCGATGATGTATTTTACAGTGGCCGCACCACCCGTGCTGCCCTCAATGAAATATTTGATTATGGTCGGCCAGCGACGGTGACGCTGGCGGTATTGATTGAGCGCAATGGTCGTGAATTGCCGATCCGCCCCGATATCGTCGGTGCCAGTGTCCAGCTCGAAAAAGGCCAGCAACTGAAATTACGTAAAACCACCGAGGCCGGACTGCACCTCGAACTGCGTGAGGCCGGAGCCCTGCATGCACAGTAATCAACTGACCGAACAAGGCCATCTGCGTCACTTTCTGACCATTGAAGGGCTGAAAAAAGCACTGCTGACCGAGATCATGGATCGTGCCGAGCAATTTTCCGGGATCGGCCACCGGCAGGTGAAAAAAGTACCACTGCTGCGCGGTTTAACAATCGTTAACCTGTTTTTTGAATACAGTAGCCGCACCCGCTCATCC
>CAMPHB010000010.1 GCA_946885755.1 uncultured Methylophaga sp.
TGAAAGGTTTTGGCCTCTTGATTATTGTTGATCATGGCGGCCAGTTTATGAGTCTGTACGGTAACAATGACAGTCTGCTCAAATCCGTTGGCGACATTGTTGATGCCGGCGACACTATTGCACAGAGCGGTAATCAGGGGGTTCGGCAAATGGCCGGCCTGTATTTTGAAATTCGCCACAAAGGTAGTCCGACCGACCCGCTGAAATGGCTGCAAAAGCAAAGCTAAGCTGCTAAATAAGGAATCAATATGAAGTTTGTAAAACGCGATGTGAGCCTGTTGACCGCTGGTGCCTTACTCGGCATGACGCTAATTTTCGGGCAAATGGTGTTTGCGGATCGCACGCCGGCTGAACCAGATTTACCGATTGATGATTTGCGGGCTTTTTCGGAAATTTTTGGCCGTATTAAAAGCAGCTATGTTGAACCTGTTGAAGACAAAGAACTGATTGAAAATGCCATCCGCGGCATGTTGTCAGGTCTGGATCCACATTCGAGTTATCTGGATCTGGAAGGATTCAAAGAATTACGCGAAGGCACCAGCGGCGAATTTGGCGGCCTCGGTATTGAAGTCTCGATGGAAGACGGTTTTGTCAAGGTCGTGGCGCCAATTGATGACACACCGGCTGCCGAGGCGGGTGTACAGGCCGGTGACCTGATTATTCGTCTTGATGATCATCCGGTTAAAGGCATGACGCTGAATGATGCCGTCGATATTATGCGTGGTGAACCGGGCAGTAAAATCGAGCTGACCATTATACGTGAAGGTGAAGACAAACCACTGTCGCTGGAACTGACCCGCGCGATTATCAAAGTGAAAAGCGTTAAATTTGAAACGCTGGAGCCGGGTTACGGTTATCTGCGTATTTCGACATTCCAGTCACCGACCGGACAAAGTGTGCGTGATGCCCTCACTGAATTGAAAAAAGAAAACGACAACAAGTTAAAAGGACTGGTGCTGGATTTACGCAACAACCCGGGCGGTGTGCTGGATGCGGCGGTCGAAGTGTCTGATGCCTTTATCGATAAAGGCATGATCGTTTATACCGAAGGCCGCATTGAAGATGCTGATCAGAAATTCCATGCCAAACCCGGCGATATGCTGAATGGCGCACCGATCATCGTACTGGTTAATGGCGGCTCGGCTTCGGCCTCCGAAATCGTTGCTGGTGCCTTGCAGGATCATCAGCGGGCAGTGATTGTCGGCAGCAAATCCTTTGGTAAAGGCTCGGTACAAACGGTGATGCCGCTGACCAACGATACCGCAGTGAAAATGACCACAGCGCGTTATTACACGCCAAATGGCCGTTCCATTCAGGCCGATGGTATTGAGCCGGATATTGCCATTGAAGGCATTCAGGTCTCCGCACTGGAAGACAGTGAGTTCTCACCGCTGCGTGAGGCTGATTTGACCCGCCATCTTGAAAATGGTCAAAAACCGGAAATCGAAAAACAGGTAGTGCCTGATGAAGAAGAGGCGGTCGAGCCGCAAGCCAATAGTGAAAAACCAACTGATGCACTGGAAGATCAACCACTGGCCGTGCGTGATTATGTCTTGTCGCAGGCGCTGAATCTGCTTAAAGGCATGACCATTTTACAATCCAAACGCTGATGACTGATGGCTAAGGTGCTGATCCCGCTGGCTGCCGGTTGTGAAGAACTGGAGGCTGTGACCATTATTGATTTAATGCGTCGGGCACAGCTTGAAGTGGTTACGGCCAGCCTGACAACAGATCTGGCGGTTAAAGCCAGTCGTGGTGTCACCTTGTTGGCTGACACAACTCTGGATAATGTGGTGGTGGCCGATTTTGCCATGGTGGTAATGCCCGGCGGGCAGCCCGGCACTGATAATCTTAATGCCGATAGCCGTGTTCACCAGTTGTTGAAAAGTATGGCAGCGGCAGATAAATGGCTGGCAGCAATTTGTGCTGCACCGCTGGTTTTGGCCCATGCCGGTTTGTTGGATGGCTATCGGGCAACGGCTTATCCCTGCGCTTTAACAACGGCTGACTGGCCGCAAATTCAGCTTTGTGATGACGCGGTGGTCACCCATGGCAAGCGGGTTACCTCGCGCGGCCCCGGCACCGCCATGGATTTTGCTTTAACTTTGATTGAATTGCTGACGGACCAAGTCACGCGCGATAAGGTCGCAGCCGGACTGGTCAGGTCGTAACAAAGGGATTTTATGTTCAACGTCAACGAAGCCGAGTTGTCGATTCTGCTGGTGGAGCCGTCATCGACCCAGCTGAAAATCATTATGCGTCAGCTGCAACAAGCCGGCGTCAGCAAAATTGATGGTGTTGCCGATGGTGCCGCCGCGCTGAATTTCATCCAGCAATATCCGCCGGATCTGATTATCAGTGCCATGTATTTACCGGATATGACGGCAGCCGATTTGTTGCTGCATATCCGCGCTGATAACCGTCATGCTGACTGCAACTTTATGCTGATTTCCAGTGAAACCGACTTTCATACCCTGGAACCGCTACGACAGGCCGGTGTGGTGGCGATTTTGCCAAAACCGTTTGCACCCGAAGACCTGCGCCGGGCGCTGCGCACCACGCTGGATTATCTGGATCCGCAGGAGCTGAGTTTGCAAAACTACGACACGGCGCACTTAAAAATTTTGCTGGTTGATGACAGCCTGACCGCCCGTAACCATATCGGCCGGGTGCTGGAAGATCTCGGCATAGGCTATATTGCCAAAGCCGAAAGCGGCGCCCAGGCGGTGAGTTTATTGCAGCAGGATGACTTTGATCTGGTGGTCACCGATTTAAATATGCCGGGCATGGATGGTCAGGCGCTGACCCAATATATCCGCGGTGAACTCGGCAATAACTTTATGCCGATCCTGATGGTCACCAGTGAGCAGAATCAAACCCGTCTGGGGCAGGTGCAACAAGCCGGTATTTCGGCATTGCTGGACAAACCTTTTGAGCCGCAATCTATCCGGGAAACGCTGTACCGGGTTCTCGATGAAAGTGTCTGATCACAGCTGATGCTGACGGCTTAGCGCAATAAATTCCTCAATATAGCCAATCTCTGCATCGGTTTCACGGATCGCCGCAAACAAGGTTTTCGGCAAACCTTCAGGTCCCAGCCGGCAAATGGCCACATCTGACTCGCTGGCCACCTCCCGCGCCAGCCAGTCCGGCAACACCGTCACCCCGCGATTTAAAATGACCATTTGCAGCATGATTTCCAGCGACTGTAACTGTTTGCTGGCCGGCAAAATGCCCGCCGGCTGTAAAAACTGGCTGAAGACATCAAGCCGCTCGGGAGCCACCGGAAAGGTCAGCAACAAGGCATCCGCCAAATCTTCGGCAAGCACATAGGTTTTGGTCGCCAGCGGATGGGCATTGGCCACCATCAAAACCAGCTCATAGTCCATCAGTGGTGCGTAGCGAATCCCTTGCGTCACCAGTTTATCTGGCGTTACCAGCAAATCAACATGCTGATTAAGCAGCGCCTGCATGCCGGAAAACTGAAACTGATGGCGGATATCAACATCCATTGCCGGCATCGCCCGCAAATACGCACCGAGCACTCCTTTGAGCCACTCATAACAGGGGTGACACTCAACCCCAAGGCGCAGAATACCGGCGCGGCCGCTGGCATAGGCTTTTAGCGTTTGTTCGGTTTGCTCCAATACCGGCAACACCTGTCTTGCCACCTGCAATAACAGCTCACCAGCCTGGGTCAGCCGCAATTTTCGGCCCTCACGCTGCCAGAGCGGAATCTCCAGTTTGTTTTCCAGATAACGGATCTGGTGCGACAACGCTGATTGGGTAACAAACAACGCATTGGCCGCCGCAGTCAGACTGCCGTTATCGGCCAGTGCGGCGATGATTTTCAGATGTGCCCGCTCAATCATTTATGAAATATTCTCATCTAATCGTAAATTAATATCATTATTACTCATGAGTTAGCCTGACTACAATGACGCTTTTTAACAGGAGCAGATCATGGCACTGATTCATAATTTAGGTTTTCCCCGGATTGGCCGGCAGCGGCAATTAAAGTTTGCTCTGGAGCAATTCTGGCGTGGCGAACAAACAGCGGACCAGCTAAGCGACAGCGCGGCACAGCTGCGTCAACAACACTGGCAGTTACAACAGGGACTGGACTTACTGCCGGTTGGTGATTTCAGTCTGTATGACCATGTGCTGGATACCAGTGCCATGGTCGGTAATCTGCCGGCGCGGGCCAGACATGGCGATGCTTTGCAGCAATATTTTCTGGCAGCGCGAGGTCAGGCCGATGAAACATCATGCTGCGGTCAGACCGCCGCAGCGGCGATGACCAAATGGTTTAACAGTAATTATCATTATCTGGTGCCGGAATTCAGTGCTGAAAGCCAGTTTCAGCCCAATCCGCAAAACCTGCTGCAGCAATGGCAGGAGGCCAAAGCTCAGGGCATTAACGGCAAAGTTGTCATTCTCGGCCCGCTCAGTTATTTAAAACTCGGTAAAACCACGGATAACAGCGACGTACTGGATTTACTGCCGGCACTTTTGGCCTGCTATCAGACTATTTTTAATCAACTGGCTGCAGCCGGTGTCAGCTGGGTACAAATTGATGAGCCGATTCTGGTCACCGATCTGGACAGGCACTGGCAGCAAGCGTTTGAGCAAGCGTATTTTCAGCTCAGTAAAGCGCCGGTGAAATTATTACTGACCAGTTATTTTGGCGAGTTGGGTGATAATTTACCGCTCGCCTGCAGCTTGCCGGTCGCAGGATTGCATATCGATGTGGTCAGTAACGGCCGTGATGAAATTATCAAAGTCGTCGACTGGCTATCAGCACATCAGGTGGTTTCGCTGGGCATTATTGATGGCCGCAATATCTGGAAAACCGATCTTGAAGACTGGCTGAATGTGTTAACACCGTTGCAACAGCGTCTTGGTGACCGGTTATGGCTGGCGCCGAGTTGTTCTCTATTGCATGTACCGGTGGATCTGGATGCCGAAACAACGCTGGATCCGGAAATCAAAAGCTGGCTGGCGTTTGCTGTACAAAAACTGGCTGAATTACAACTGCTCAAACAGGCACTGAATAATGGTGCTGAGACCGTTCAGGCAGAACTGGCTGCCCATCAGGCTGCGATTCTTAGTCGCCGGCAATCGGTGCGTAACTATGATCCGGCGATCCGTCAGCGCGTCGCAGCGATTACCCCACAAATGCAGCAGCGACAAAGTGCTTATCCGCTGCGCGCACAAATCCAGCAGAGCAGGCTGAAGCTACCGTTATTACCGACCACCACTATCGGTTCGTTTCCGCAAACCAGTGAGATCCGACAGATCCGCGCCCGCTTCAAACAGGGCAAAATCAGCGATGCCGATTATCAGGCCGCGATGCGTCAGCAAATTGCCGAATGTATTGCGGTGCAAGAGCAGCTGGGGCTGGATGTGCTGGTGCATGGCGAGGCCGAACGTAACGATATGGTCGAATATTTCGGTGAACAGCTCAGCGGTTTTGTTTTCAGTCAGCAGGGATGGGTGCAGTCTTACGGCTCACGCTGCGTTAAGCCGCCGATTTTGTATGGTGATGTGGCAAGGCCACAGCCGATGACCGTTGACTGGGCAACATTTGCACAAAGCCTCAGTGATAAACCGGTGAAAGGCATGCTCACCGGGCCGGTGACCATTCTCAACTGGTCTTTTGTCCGCGATGATCAGCCGCGCAGCCAGACCTGTCAGCAAATTGCCCTGGCGATCCGTGATGAAGTACAAGATCTGGCCGCTGCCGGTTTGTCGATTATCCAGATCGATGAAGCGGCGCTGCGTGAAGGTTTACCGCTTCGCGAGAAACACTGGCCGGATTATCTCGATTGGTCGATTGGCAGCTTCCGGCTGGCCGCTAACGGTGTTAACGATGACGTGCAGATCCATACCCATATGTGTTATTCGCAGTTTAACGACATTATTGATGCCATTGCGGCGATGGATGCCGATGTCATCACCATCGAAACCTCCCGCGGTCAGATGGCTTTATTAAACGTTTTTGAGCAGTTTGCTTATCCGAATGCCATTGGCCCGGGCGTGTACGATATTCACAGTCCGAATATCCCTGCGGCGGCTGATATTGAAGCTCTGTTACGACAGGCGTTGAAATTTATTCCGGCAGCCCGTTTATGGGTCAACCCGGATTGTGGCCTGAAAACGCGTCAGTGGCCTGAAGTTAACGCAGCGTTAAAGGCGATGGTGCAAGCCACTGCCACACTGCGCCAGCAACAACTGGCGAAAACCGCTTAATCGGCAATCGCAAAATGCTGCACCGGTACTTTAGTGACCGGTGCAGCCAGTTGCCCGACGATGGTTTCTGCCGCCGCCAAAGACAGATTTTGCCGGCGCTGGCGCTGTGGGCATAAGGCACTGCGAAAGCCAAGATAATCTGCGTTCAGCGCTTTTAAACTTTTAATGTCTTCAATCCGCAGTGCCCCGGCGAGGCCACACAGGCGCTGCTCTGACTGCACCGTTTCAACAAACGCCTGCAGCTCGGCCAGCGTTTTATGATCCCGTAAATGCCGGCCGTCTTTGTTGGCGGTATCCAGCATTACCCCTTTAAATCCAACATTTAAAACATCAGTAAGTACTGACTCTTTATATCGCTGATCAGCAAACAATACGGCAATAACCGGCGTGTCAAAATTGCGCAGAAAATCGGCGAGATCCTTAACACAGGCGGTCAGCTGCGGTGTGTTAAACAAACCCACTTTCAGATAATCAACTCCGCTTTGCTGCATTGCCAGCAGGGCATCTTTTATAAGCGTCGTCTGCATCGGTAAGTCACCCACGGTAGCGCTGCTCAGGCAACGGCCATCCAGCCAGTCAACAATTGCTTTTACCGTGGCAACCGGTAATGCGCCCAGCGCGCCGCTGGCCGGATCTTTCATATCCAGCAGATCCGGCAAACACGCCGATAACTGCTGGGCTTCGGCCAGCGACTGCACACTGGCCAGCCAGGCTTGTCGTTCAGATTTCAATGCCGGCCTCACTTATTTTGCTCATCAGCCAGCTCCAGGCTTCCAGTTCACGTGCACCGGCTGTTTTATCAATAGCAATGGTCAGATAGTTAATCTCGTCACGGATTTTTTCCGGCGACAGCATATGTAATCTGCTGACCAGAATGGCCGCTTCAATCACCGCACTTTGCGCCCGGTTAAACCCCCGAAACGGGGCGTGGCTGACATCATAAATTACCTTAGCGGTAAAACAGGCCCGCGGATCAGCATCATCAAATTCAACGACCTGACATTCACTGTGCGCTAAAGCCTGCTGTAAATACTGGCCCTGAATTTTTTCGCAAGGCAGGGCCGGCCATTGCCGGCGACCGGTCAATGCGCCGGCAAACACCCGGACATCATCAATATAATTAATACAACACTGGCCGCTGCGTTTTAAATTATCGTATGTTGTTGATGGCTTGAAGGGCTTTATTTGAAAGTGACCATTCACTTCAGAGATACCCATCGGCGCATGATGTGGCTCACCCTCGGCGCTCAGTGTGGTCACAATCACTTCGTGGATTTTACTTTTTAGGTGGTCCACATTGGCTCCGTTTGCGTGATTTACGGGCTGGCTTTTCCGGCGGACCACACTGGTTTTTTTGGCGCAGGGTAGTGCCTTCTGCGGTTTGTTTGCTTAAATCTTCTTCGCTGAATTGCACTGCCGTGCCCCAGCGCAATGGTTCATCCTGCGTGTAACGCTTGCCCAGTTGCCAGGCAATTTCAGCGCGCGCCAGTTCAACACCTAGATAAAACGCATGGCCGCTGTCACCATCAACGGCAAGGTGCGGATAAAAGGCAAACGGATCGGTATCCTGCCGGATACCGTCCCGATTAAACAAAAACACCCCGGAAGCGCTGGTTTTGATCCGATAATTGGGATCTTTAACCGTTTTATATAGATCCTCAATTTCACTATCGCTGTCCGGAAACGGCCGCCGGTCATGATGGATCAGCAAATCACCGGTAATATCGCGGGGCAGACTGTTATCCTGCTGCGCGGCATACATCATACGCCGGGCAATATCGGCTTCACGAATAGCATTTCGCGCGTGCGGGCTGACTTCGGTGGCCAGCACATGGCTGATATTCAGCTCCGAAATAATGCCAAATAACAGCGCATTAACACCACTGGAATCGGCATCGGTCAGCTCGGTTAAATTGCCCACGCCCATCATGATAGGTGCATCGGGATAACGCTGACGCAGTGCATGGTAACGGGTGATGGACTCGGTAAAACCAAAATGAATCGGATCCAGAATCGGATCGGCGATCCATGGTTTGCCGAGATTTTCCATCGTTTCAATCGCGCGTTCCAATGAGGCCAGCGAGCCCATATGGGCTGGCGCCGGTACTAAAATCGGCACGGCATCGGTTTCTTTGGCTAAATCAATGGTGTCTTCACTAAGGCTCAGTAAAAAGTCCGCGCCGGCATGCGCCCCACGGCGCAGATCCTCAATTGATAGTGAGTCTACACTCACCTTGAATCCATTATCATGCAATGCCTGGATGGCGTCTTCCATGTGCGGAAATGGCTCTTCCGGCAGGCAGCCGATATCAATGACATTGGCACCGTTGTCTGCATAATAACGGGCCCGTTCGACAATACTATCGATACTGCGCTGCGGGGCATCAACAATTTCAGCAAAGATCTGCACCGTATACTGACTCATATCCACGGCTTTTTTGGCCCGCCCGAAAAACAGCGGCAGGTCTTTGATTTCTTCCGGACCACGCTCCACCGGTTTGCCCAGCTGTTCACTCAGCGACTTTAAATCACCGCGGCAGCGGCCGGGCACGATGATCCTGTCACAATCCTGATAATCCGCCGGCTGCAACCGCCGGCCAATCATTTTGTCGGTCATTAATGCCGCCACCGACACACCCAACTGATGCACCCGGTAGTCAAACGGCAACGGCTGCATTTGCTGCAGCACCTTATGCACACTGGGCTCAGCCAGTTTGCCGGTCAGGAACAGGATTTTTTCAGCCATGGGCTGTGTGAATTTCATCCAGACGGGCTTTGAGCGCCTGTTTAAGGGCTTGCGATGTCTCAACCACGGTCGTGGCCTCAAATTGCTTTAAAGTCTCGGTATGCGCCAAATCAACCTGTCTGGGCCACAGTCTGACGATACGATCCGGTGCCGGGGTGTCGACCTCCTGCTCGGTGTCACAGGCCAGCACAATACTCGGCACCCGGCATTTACCGGCCTGAGCATAGACATTGGTCACCAGTGTGTCAGAAATCCCCAACACCATTTTGGCCACGGTATTGGAAGTGGCCGGTGCCACCACCAGCGTATGGTAATCTCCGCGATAAAATAAGCCGACCGGCGGCGCACTGGCAGCCCGGTCATGATAATAACGGCTGCTACTATTCAGCGCTTTGGGGTCATGACCATACATCCGCAGCACTTCTTCACCGGCGCGGCTGTAAAACAAATCCACCTCGTCGAGCTCGCGGATAATTTCCAGACATTCTTCAAGATAATGTCCGGAACCGGTCACCGCCCAGGCGAGGCGAGGTCGATCAGGCCGTGCTTGCATGCTGGCATCTCGTTTACTGTTAAACCGTAAATTTTGCCAGACTCGGCATCGCTAGTAAAAATTAACATAGGTCGTCAAAACCTAATGCGCTAGAATAAACGCTATAAATACATTGCAACGGATTGATTGGAGTCTTGAATCTATGTCAAATGCAGTCCCGAAAATTGTCGTCGTCGGTGGCGGAGCGGGTGGTCTGGAACTGGTCACCAAACTCGGTAAGAAGCTCGGTAAAAAAAATAAAGCCCAGGTCACGCTGGTTGACAGCACCCATACCCATATCTGGAAACCATTACTGCATGAAGTCGCCGCCGGTACGCTGGATTCGCATGAAGATGAGATCGAGTATTTAAGCCAGGCAATGTGCAGCGGTTTTCGTTTTCGTCTCGGTCGCATGGATGGTCTGGATCGGCAGAAAAAACAGATTTCACTGGCCCCAACTTATAACGAAGATGGCCTGGAAATCATTCCACGGCGCAGTTTTGACTATGATTATCTGGTGATTGCCGTTGGCAGTATCAGCCATGATTTTGGAATTAAAGGCGTACGTGATCACTGTCTGTTTCTCGATACCACCAAACAGGCTGAAGCTTTCCAGAAACAGCTGTTGCAATCCTATTTGCGCGCCCATACCCAGGGCCGGCCACTGGATGAAGGCCAGTTAAATATCGCGATTGTCGGCGCTGGTGCGACCGGTGTTGAGCTTTGTGCACAGTTGCATGAAGTATCGCATTTGCTGACCGCTTACGGCCTCGATGAAGTTAACCCGCATGATGTGAAACTGACGCTGATCGAAGCGGCGGATCGTATTTTGCCGGGCCTGCCGGAAAATATTTCCGATGCCGCCGTCAAAGAGCTGCGCGAACTGGGCGTTGAGGTGCTGGCAGGAGAGCGGGTGATTGAAGTCACCGAATCCGGCATTAAAACCCAAAGCGGCAAAGTTATACCGTCAGCTATCAAAGTCTGGGCCGCCGGCATTAAAGCGCCTGAGTTTTTGAAAGATATTGATGGCCTTGAAACCAACTGGATGAACCAACTGGTCGTCCGGCAAACACTGCAAACCAGTCTTGATGACGATATTTATGCCATCGGTGATTGTGCCGCCTGCAAATGGCTGGGTCAGGAACAAAATGTGCCGCCAAGAGCGCAGGCTGCGCATCAGATGGCTTCGCTGGTCTATAAATCCATCGTTAACCGGATGAAAGGCAAACCCATACCCGAATACCATTATCATGATTATGGTTCGCTGGTTTCGCTGGGCCGCTACGGCACCGTCGGTAATTTAATGGGCAATCTCAGCCGTGGCAGCATGATGATTGAGGGGCTGATGGCGCGGATGATGTATTTGTCCCTGTACAAGATGCATCAGACAGCTTTGTTCGGTCCGTTTCGGGTTGTGATGTTGTCTTTGTCGCATTTATTCCGACGCAGTGTCCATCCTAAAATCAAACTGCACTGATTGTCCTGTGTTGGATATAAAAAAGGCCCGAAAGGGCCTTTTTTATTGCTTTAGCAGCAGCACTAAATATCCAGATTAGACGCCTGCAATGCATGAGTTTCAATAAACTCGCGGCGCGGTTCCACGTGATCGCCCATTAAGGTATTAAAGGTTTCATCGGCGGCAATGGCATCGGTGATACGTACCTGCAGCAAACGGCGTTTGCTTTTATCCATGGTGGTTTCCCACAGCTGTTCGGGATTCATTTCACCCAGCCCTTTATAACGCTGCACATGCTGACCACGACGGGCTTCAGCCAGTAACCAGCGGACCACCTGGGCAAAATCACGCACCGGCTCTTCGCGTTCACCACGAATAATACGTGCACCAACACCAATCAAGCCATTGATTTTATTAGAGAAAGCTAGAATCTTGGCATATTCAGTACTGGCAAAAAACTCGCCCGGGATATGGTAATCGGTGCTGATACCATGACGGCTAAAGCTGACATTAACATGCGGCAGCGGCTCTTTGTCGTGTTTGACGACACTCAGCTGATAGGCGGTACCCGTTGGCAGGCCTTGATTCAGCCGGCTGTTGATCTGATCCAGCCAATCGCGCATGCCCTTGTCATCGGCAAACTCAGGGATCGCCTCCTGATACAGTAATTGCTCCAGAAACGCCGGATAATAGTGATTCGACAGCCGGCGGACAATGGCGGTGATGGTCTGATACTCTTCAACCAGCAGGCTCAACGCGCTGCCTTCGATTGGTGCCGCATCAGTGGTCGGTTGCAGGCTGGCATTGTTCAGGGCAACTTCGGTCAGATAACGCTCCATTTCGGCATCATCTTTAACGTAACGCTCTTGTTTGCCTTTTTTGATTTTGTACAACGGCGGCTGTGCAATATAAACATGGCCACGCTCAATCAGCTCTGGCATTTGCCGGTAAAAAAACGTCAGCAGCAGGGTGCGGATATGCGAGCCATCTACATCGGCATCGGTCATGATAATAATGTGGTGATAACGCAGTTTTTCCGGATCATATTCATCACGACCGATGCCGCAGCCCAAAGCGGTGATCAGTGTGCCAACCTCGGCTGAGCTAATCATTTTGTCAAAACGGGCGCGTTCGACGTTGAGGATTTTCCCTTTCAGCGGCAAAATCGCCTGGGTGCGACGATCCCGGCCCTGTTTGGCGCTGCCGCCGGCCGAGTCCCCTTCCACTAAAAACAGTTCAGACTGCGCCGGATCACGCTCCTGACAATCAGCCAGTTTGCCCGGCAAACCGGCAATATCCAACACCCCTTTACGGCGGGTCAGTTCGCGGGCTTTACGAGCGGCATCGCGGGCGCGGGCCGCTTCGATCATCTTATTGGCAATCAGTTTGGCATCGGCAGGGTGTTCTAACAGGAAACTGCTGAAATGCTCATTAACCAGCGACTCAACAATTGAGCGGACTTCTGACGACACCAGCTTATCTTTGGTTTGTGAGGAAAACTTCGGATCCGGTACTTTAACCGATAAAACGGCGGTCAACCCTTCGCGTGCATCATCACCACTGGTTTCGACCTTGGATTTTTTTGCCAGACCTTCGGTTTCAATATATTGGTTTAGTGTGCGGGTGAGGGCAGCGCGAAAGCCAGCCAAATGGGTACCGCCATCACGCTGCGGAATATTATTGGTAAAGCAGTAAATATTTTCCTGATAGGAGTCATTCCACTGCATCGATAATTCAACAACCACATCGTCACGAATACCGGAAATATCAATAATGCTTTCATGAACAAAATTTTTGTTTTTATTCAAATGCTGCACAAAGGCACTGATGCCGCCTTCATAGTGAAACACTTCACTACGTTCGTCTCGTTCATCAGTCAACACAATACGCACACCGGAATTCAAAAATGCCAGTTCACGGATTCTTTTAGCGAGAATTTTGTAATCAAACAAAACATTAGTGAAAGTTTCTTCGCTGGGCCAAAATTGAATTTTGGTACCGGTATGGTTAGTTTCTTCGAAACCTTTAAGCGGCGCATCCGGTACGCCATGTGTATAGCTCTGGCGATAAATTGTGTTATTGCGATGGATTTCCATGGTTAATTTTTTCGAGAGGGCATTAACCACCG